>JAUWZR010000139.1 GCA_030615235.1 Promethearchaeota archaeon | reverse complement strand
TTATTCTTTTATAAGGCATTTGACAAATACAGGAAAATTCCCTTTTTTTCCAACAAGTTAAATAATCTTTCCGCAAGAATTAATATCGTCTTCTTAATTACGATCTTAGCTTTAATCGTTACCCCTATTTTTGTGTTATTTATTCCAGGAGATAACGACTTTGAGCTTTTACCTTTAATATCTTTTAGTATCTTGTATAATATTGTATACTATTATTATTATTTTCAACCCATTGGTTTTTTTGATCCTACGGAAGAGAAATTCAATCATGCAATTTCTTCTTCTCAAATTGTTAGACAACCTTATAATATGATAGTAGCTGTTAATTACATTGTTCACATAGTATTCCTCTCTTATACGTTTAATACAAAAGTCTCATGGTTATTTCCTCTCATTTGGAACGTCATATTTTATGTTATTTCTCGACTCTCCAGTGTAAAAATCTGTAAAAATATTACGAGTTCGATCGGCAGTAAGAAACCGTTCTTAGCAGACTTGACAATTTTTAAGAAAAAATTTGTAAATTCTTTATTGGGCTTAGTGTTCGTGTTGTTAATTCAAATGCCTTTCGTTATAGTTATCGTCTATATGCCTTTTGGTATCCATCACGAATTCATAGAAATCGTAAACATATCGTTATTATCTCTCGTGTTCTTAGCATTTTACTTTAAAATCAGATTATATATAAACTCATTCTACAGCAAATTCCTAAGGAGGTTTGAAATCAATGAGTTCTAACGATGCTGAAGAGGTTGATACTGGTGATACTAAAAATTATATAAAGCTAAATTTTGTTGTCTCAATCAGTTTAATTCTTCTATTCCTCTCCATTTCATTGTTGAATAATAATCCTTTAATCAGTATTATAACATTACCAATAATTTCTATTCTCACCTATTACGAAGTAAAAGCGAACTTTATTACCATTCTTTACGGCAGGTTTATATATCTATTTAATAGCCTAGGGATTGTAATCATTGTAATCTTTTGGATCCCATTTTTTTTTGGAATAGGGATTTTAAATGTTCAATTTATTATACTCGCACTGTCTTTATATGTAATATTTCAAGTTTTTGAGAGGCTTAAATATTTTCAAGAAAAAACGGTATTAGTTATTCAAAATCTGCTCGTAGTTGCCAGTTTTACCATAATTTTATATTCTTTCTTACCAATAATCGAATTCGTATACGTACAGTTCATAGTAGATCAAAGTGTGCTTTTAATCTCCAATATATTAATTCATACTTTTATCATCTTAGCCATAACATTATTATCATTTTATTTTTTATATGCTCGCATTCGATTATACGAAAAACCTTGGAAACTTTTTAATTATTGTATTGTGACCCTTTTTTTACTATTAGAAACGACTTGGTTTGCATTAGTTAATATTAAAAATCTAGCATTGGGAATTCTTGAAGTAATTCAAGGAGAATTAATTTTATATACAATTCTACTTCCAATAGTTTTCCTTTTATTCGTGCTTTTCAACTATATTATTCGCATATTCTCTCGAGAAATCAGCTTGAATTATAGCTATTATGCATGCTGGTTTTTATTGTTCTCGATTTTTTTTACAATAATCATTATTTTTTGGAATAATTTTGTGATTCTGCTTTTAGATCTAGTATTTCTTTCAGTTTTTACTTTAATTAACCTTAAATTTGGACACATTCTAAAAAAAATTAAAGATTCTACTTACAATTTTATAATTAGAGTTGATAGTTTTGCGATTTTAATTGAAATATTCTTATTATTTTATGGGATCTTCAATTTAGTATACGGCATGGACGAAATCTTTTCAATATTCCTTTCGTGTTGCGTTATTGGCTTCATTTTTAATCTATTCCCTCCAAATGTAAAAATAATTCCTAGAAAAGCAAAAATAACTTGGACATTACTTATCCTGATATTTAGTATAGTGATTACAGGGTTTTACTTCTTAATCGCAAATATAAATGAGTTCTATGTTTATTTAATTACACCGATTATTTTTTGCTTCTTGGTTTTTGCTCCGATTTATTATTTGTATTGCGAAAAAGTATTAAAACCCAAATTTATCGCAATTTACACTTATAGTTCCTCATGGTTGCTCATGTTTTTGTTTTTTGCTTTGAATTTTTCTCTAATTGTAATATACTTTAGCGCACATCTAATTATTGGTACGATCCTTAACTTGTTGTTTATATCCATTTGTTTGATAATCCTAATTTCTTATGGGAAGAAAATAAGAATGCTCAAAGAATCACGATCTAAGTCTCTTTTACACATCATATCTTACCCCATTGTATTCGAAGTATTTGCTATACTTATTACGATTTTCATGATTTATTTGAAATTAGACTTACTTATATCCTTGTTTTTATCTGTAACGGTAATAAGTCTAATTGTGTATTCGGATTCAAAGGAAAATAAACTCTTTCCTAAGCTCCTAACCTTGATATTAAATTCATTTACGTTATATTTAGGTTTATTTATGGTGGGATATTATAGTGCGATTTACACCAAGGATTCGTACTTAGTTTATTTTATACCTCTTATTTTAGTTAGCTTCCTCTCATATATTCCCATTTATTATCTCCACAAAAAAAATGTTATGAATCGAAAATCCTTCCTAATCTATCATTTCTTTTGCTCTAGCATCATTGTTCTGGCAGTCTTTATACTTAATTTCTATTTAATTTCTACTATATTTTTTACAATCTTAAATTCGTTAATCGTGCTTAATATACTTTACATATCTATTGCGTGTTTCTACATTTTGAAATTGGGAGATAAGATAAATATAATTTCTCATGAAAAAATTATTGTAATTGAAAAGTATATTAGTTATTTAATAGTATTAGAAGTTTTCTTCATAATGTTCGCATTCTTTAACCAACAACTTCAATTGGACCCAATTTTTTCAGCATACATATCCATCGTTCTTATTTGCTTGATTATTAATTTTTTTACCAAGAAGAGAATTCTATTTTCAGAAAAAATTTCGAATGGATTTAATATAGTTACTTTGTTATTCACTAGTATTCTCATCTCCTTTTATCTATATTTGTTTCTATCTACTTCGGTTTATGCATATGTTATTCCTCTACTTATCTTAGATATAACACTGTTATTACCTCTGATTTATTCCTTAAATAAGAATGTTTTCACCAGTTTTGTAGAGAAATTGTTAACAATAGACAGTTTAGTCATATCTGGATTAATAATTTCACTTCCTTATATAATAGGATTAGATTTTATTAGATTAGGGGTAGTTGTAGATTATTATATTATTAATAGTTCTGCAATTGCTTTGTTTTTTGGATTTTTAGTTTTTCTAGAATATCTTTTTGATAAATATAAACTTAAAGAATCCTATTTCGTTTCTGTTAAAACTTGCCAGATTATCACCTGGGTGGTTTTATCTTTTGTTATCTCTATGAAGATTTTTGCGGTTTTAAACTCTTTCACTATTAATATTGGATTCAATATCAGTTGTTCTTCATTAGTATTTCTAGTATTGAATCTTGTTATCTTAATTCCGATTGAAAATCTCAAGCAGAGGATATTTGAAAACGATCTAAGTAAATATGATTATTACAGAAACTACAAAATATACGAATACACTAAAAACATATCTTATTTTTTCATCGAATTTATGATAGCTTCGCTTACTATTTTTCTGGTACCAATGCAGATTATTTATTCACTTCTTCAGCTTCAAGAGTCCCTACTATTAACATTAACTACAAATATTGGAATATTTCTGTTAAGTTACCTAATCGTATCAACTGTCAGTCGCTACTTATTCAAAATTGAATTTTCAAGACTCAGATGGGCTTTTGATACATCCGCTTGGTTAATAATTAAATTTTTATTGTGTTTCTATATTTTAATATTCCCTGCCCAATTATCTCTTATACAAAGGATTGGTTTACCTTTACTAATTGTAGTCTTCCTCAGCCCTATTACTATTTATTATCTGAGAAATAACTTTTTTATCTCTGATGATTCTCTAACACTTTGCAAAAGACTCATCTATTATACTTTCTATTTTATCTTAGTTATTATATTCAGTGAATTATATTGGATATATAGTCAAATTATTCCATTTTACAGTTTAAATCAATCACTAAGATTAATCATTTTATTCTGTGGTATTTATTCGTTATTCAATTATTATCTGGTTAAATACAATGATAGAATTGAGAACGTGTCTGAATTCAAACTAATAAAAATATTACTAGGTCCATCTCTACTGCTATTTACTTTCTTTTCTATATTTCCGAGTGTTTTCGAATATTTTGCTTATGTATTTTTTGTTATTATGATCTATCTCTTTATTTCCAATAGGAATCGCAATTTTGTATTTCGAATTATTAGTTACTTCTCACTTAGCTGGTTAATTTTCGTAAGATTGATTACAACACTTGATTATTATATGTTAATTCCTTCATTCGCCCTTAGCGACTTTATTTTTTATCTCATTATCTTTAATTTTTCGTTAATGATTGTATTATTCTTTTCTATTGCGTTAAACATACGGAATGTTAATTTTATCGAAAAATTCGCTTTATATATATTAATATCGATAACAACCTTTAATTTACTACTCTACAATACCATAATTCCCTTAATTTATATCATTTCTTTCTCTCTGTTCTTATTTTTAGTATTAACAGGTAATTTCTACCACAAGCAAAAAAATGATCTTTATAAGTGGTTCATCCGACCTTGTGTTTTGCTTTTGGTATTTAACCTCACAAGTTTCATGTCTTACTATATTCTTTTTAATAATCCAATTTTTATCGATTTTAACCCAATACTGACATTCACTCTAACTTTAAGCGTTACCAGTATTTGTTATGTAGGGACCTATAATAAAGCGCCAGAGAATTTCAGACGAATTTCTTTTTATATTGCATTTTCATCCTACATTATTTCTATTCCAACTTTTATATATTTTTTCTTAAATGCCTTTTTTAATTTACCTGTATGGAATCCTTTCTTGCTAATTATAGCTATCAATGTTGGTATTGTTCTTTTCTACTTATCAATAGGGTTTTACTATTGGAAATTCTCTTGGGTGATATGGAAAACAGGGTGGAGGTTGTGGATTATTGTTCCCTTCGTAAATTTTTATATCATTAACGAGATTTTTACCGATATTAATATTTATACTAATACTTTAAATTTCTTTGATATCCTCGATTTTAGTGGTTCATTTATAATATCCTTTACAATTTGTGTTTTGCTTTCTCTACCTTTTTGGTACGCCTGGATAAAAAAACATTTCTCCAAGATTCTACTAATAGTTTGGAGTTTTAGCTTGTTCTTCTTATACTGGTTTAGCCAAAATGTTTTTTCTGAAAATATAGTGATTACTAATATTGTGTTTTTTGTTTTTACAGTATCTCTTCTAATGCCGGTGATTTATAGAATGAAAATGTGGAAAATCATTACTCTCTTATGGTTATTTTACATCTTTATAAATGTAAGTTTCCTCGTTATGTTATTCCAAGAAATTTCATTACCATTAGAAATTAACTTATCAATTAATTTAATCGTATTGGGATTCTTTTTCGTTATTTTATCATTTTTTCCAAATTTAAAAAATTTGAAAAACATTATACTTGTAAGTTCTTATTTTCTTTCTCTTATAGGTGTTTTTCTAACGATTTTCTTGATCATTAATTCACTAATTCTAAATTTCTTTATAGCAATTAACATCTCTTTTATAATACTCGCTTTCAGCCTATTTTCTTCAAGGCTCCTTAAACTCAACAAAACTTTTTTTAACATCATAATCTCGTCAACATTAATTGTTAATTTCTCCTTTTTTACCTACAACACATTTATGTTGATTCCTAATATCGAAATCATCGCATTATCTTTAGGAATTACGGTTTTTGGCGGCTCAACCCTTGTATTTAACAAATTCCGAATGATATTGCCCCTTAAAAAAGTATTTCCGCTATTAGTTTTATCGATCGGAACATCGCTTACTTTATCATCATTGGTTTATATTTTCCTCCCAGGATTTATCTTTTTATTGTGTGCGATATTCATATTTGTTAATTTGCTTTTTATTAGGTCGGCATTATATGAATACCGCTTTATTTTATGGTATATTTCACCTTTAGCATTAACATTATTAACTTTACAATTTATAGTATTGATACAATTATTTCAATCTCTCTATTTTATAGTTCTACTTTCACTTTTGATTTATTCTGCTTATTTTTCGGTATCAAGATATTTATTTATGAAGAAAATCGAAGAACAACAGCCTGAAAAGGATTATGGTATGAAGAAATTTGATTCAATTATGTCTTTATTATCGCATTTTGAACTTGGTTTGTTGAGTTTTGGATTGATTCAGGAGTTAATAAATATTAGCTTATATGGAGCTATCTTATTATCCGTTACTATATTTTTCACCTCCACCTTATTAGATATCCACGTTTTAAAGAGAATTATAGAAAAAATCACCTATTTGTTAAATATAATAGCATTTCTTGTAATTTCGATAGGAGGATTAATATATTTTGTTCAATTTACAGGAACGGATGCAACATTATTTGTTTTAACTTTAGTAGTATTTCTAGTATTACAGTTTTATACTATACATTACCTATCCTACTATATCGAAGTTATAAGTAAATACGATGCTAGTAGAATAAAAGAAATTAGAAATCAATCTCAAGTAATCCTACTGAATACGATTTTTCTCGTGATTAGTATATACCTTTCTCTATTTTTAAATGACCTACTCCTAGCCTACAACCCACTATTATTAGGAATTCCTTCAGTGAGTTTCGTTCTTGCTGTCTTTTCATTTCTGATGTTTTTATTAAATGGATTTTTAAATCGAACAATCGAAGTTAAATATAAGAATATTAT
>JAUWZR010000146.1 GCA_030615235.1 Promethearchaeota archaeon | reverse complement strand
TGATAAAGCGATCAAAAATTGTGTGTTTTTTAATTTAAGTAATTCGGGTTTAAAACTAATTATGTCGGATCAGCACATCCAAATTTGCCGTTTCTGTCAAAGAAATGTGAAATTGGCATATTATTGTGAAAAATGTGGAATCAGCTGTTGTTCTGACTGTTTACACGAAGAAAAAATTAAAACATTTGTCTGTCAAAATTGTGACTCAACAAAAATAACTGTTTCTGAACCAGGAGATAAGAAGATATGTGAAGATTGCGGCGCTGATAATATAGTTCAGAAAAATCAGCTTCTGAAGTCTTGTCCAAAGTGCCATTCAAACCAAATTATTAATATCTATGAAAAAAAAGAAGATTTGGAAAAAAGTTTTTTGGATTTAATTAAAAATTCCAGATTTTTCATAACGCCCCTAAGAGATTTATTAGATTCTTTGTACCAATTAAAACAAAAGGTTATAGATGCAAGAGCTCCCCCTGTTAGGTGTTTTCATTACCCAACTATGGAATTGGATTTATTAGCTCTCTTCAAGTTATTTATATATGCGAAAGAAAATCTTATAGAAAAGATTCGTAATTTTCTTCAACATTTATCTCTTAATAAAGAATATTTTTTTGATATTTACACGCAACAAAATTCAAACATAAAGATTATACAAGATATTTTAGAAAATTTGACTAGAAGCTATAATTCAATAAAATCTTTTATAGACAATAATGTTAAAACAATTAGCACGAGCATCGAAACTCTTTCAAAAAATCTTAATTTTGTTGATAAGATAACTTTTTATTTCATAAATTATCTAAAGTTTCTAAATCTAGCCGAAAAAGAAAAACCCGTTTATGCGATATATGCCAAATTATCTAACGGTCTGAATACTCAAGATAAATTTAAAAAAAAGAAAGGAATTCTTTTTATTACTAATTTTGACCTTTCATTTGTCCATGAATATGGGAAGCGAAAGAAAAAGCAAGAGGGTATTTTTAAAGCTCCCGTAAAAGATTTAACCAAAGTTCAAATTAGAGGAAAAGTCTTCAAGAAACTTTATATTGAGTTCCCTTACGGTAGATACGAATTCTCTCTTCCTCCCAACTCTCTTTCTCGAGTTTTAGATTCTATTTTGCTCGCGAGAAGCTTTGACGAAAATATTATATATGATAAAGAAGCTGCTAAAAAACTCTTCAACATTGAGGTTGATCTGAGTGATATTGCAAACTTTATTGAAGAAGCTATTAATTCCTTCTTCAGTTTGAAATGTCAATATAATAATGTTAAACCAAATAATGGAATGGCTAATTTTGGTCAAGTACCGCATGCAATTAATCAAAACCCGAATTACATACCTAATATCACGCCAAATCAACCTTTATATAATCCTTATCAAAACAATAATCCCAATGATCCTAACTTTCCCTATTATCCTAATCCGAATTATAAAAATTTACCCGAAAATCCATTATTCTATCATCGGAACATTAAGAACCCTGGAGATTTAAATTATTACTACAATAACATACCGAATAATGCTCCACCGATTTTTAATCAGAACGAATTTTTCTTACAAAGCCTAATCGATAACAATAGGATACAAAATTACAAACCTACGAGTTTTAACAATGGTTTCGGAAATCGTATTACAAACTCGGAAGAAAAAAATTTATTATGGAGAAAATTAGAACAATTACAAAAATATGGTAAAATTTTCCCTAACCCCCCACCCAACAACTCACATATCTTTGATGTTTTGAGAAACGATCCCGCCTACTATGAACCAACAGAAAAAGGTAGATGTATGCCACAATATCACGATTATTCACAAAATCACCTATCCGAATTCTTCAATCGTGATCCGATTTCAAATTATCCCAACGAAGGGTCAAAACCTTACTCTAAAAAGTATAGTAAAACGAGACGTAAAAAAATGTTTGACCTACAAAAAGAGAAATTCAGCCTCGAAGAAACGCTAAAAGCATTAGATTCTAAATTTGAATCAGGAAATATCTCAGAAATAGATTTCTTTAAAAACTTTAAGAATTTACAAAAGGAAATTTATATAATCGAGAAAAATATTGAAGTTTTAGATGACGACATGGAAGATGAAGAGTTTTTAAGAAATAAATCAAAGGAAATTGATAGAAAAAGATATTACACTTAGATCATATTTTTCATTCGCCTTAAAAAAGTCATTAGATGAGTTAACTTCCTTCTAATTCCTTCCTAAGCTTGTTAATTTCGTTCTCCAATTCAGCCTTTTGTTTTACTCCAGGTTCTTCTTCTATTTCGTCAAACTCTGAAATATAAGCAAGTTCATCATCAGGTACTTCTGGCATTTGCCCTCCCTGCTCTAATAGCATTTCAGTTTCAAGTTGATTTAATTCGTCAGTTATATCAATTGCTAAATCAATTTCAGGATCACCAGCAAGAATTTCCGCAGACTCTTCTATTTCTGACACGTATAATTCAGAGTCCTCTGCGATTTCAGCAATCTTTTCGGGGGCGACTTTAGTAGCAATTCCAGCAAGCTCATCTCTAATCCCGCCCATTAAATCTCCTGTCATTGAAATCATACGACCCTCAGAAATAGCTTCGATTTGGCGTTCTATCTTAGCCCGAATATTGTTCTGGCGATCAACCTTCATTTGATACTGTTTATGTTGAATAAGATAGTTCTTAGCTCGGTTTCTCTCTCCTCTCTTTATCGCAATTTTAGCGTTCTTTCTTGCTATTTCTGCTCTTTTGTTGTAGGTTTTATTTGATAGTGCAATTTTTCTGATATGTGCTTTAGCTTTAATAACAAGCTCAGTCTTTTCTTTACCTTTTCTGGGAAAAAGTTTCTTCTTCAGCGCCATAATATACTAGTATCTCTTTTATAATTAATATGAATTTTTTAACTTAAATATTTAATAGAATTTAATTTAGTATAATAATTCTTATCAATAAAAAACTTTCAGAGTCCAAATTTCTTAAATGAAAAAAATAATTTTAAATTTCGAGAAAAAAACAGATAATTTTAAAGCGTTAGTGCAAGGAGCTTTGAACATGAATCTTCTAAATTTCTTAATCTCTAAAGAGACATATACAGAATTAAAACAGATTGAACTTATTAATACTTTTAGCAGGGATATCAATCTACCCGCTATGAACTTAATATTTAAAAGTCTCGAACTTGTTAAAAGCAGTAAAAAGTTGGGGGTTAACAAAGGTATTCTAGTAGAGTTGACAGTTAAGGCTGACGAGCAAAAAGTGATAGAGCTTGCAAAACTAAATGAATTTAACTTCATTATAGTTAAAGCACAGGACTGGAAAATCATCCCCTTTGAAAATCTTATCGCAGAAATGCACGAAAACGATACAGAACTAATTGCTTCGGTCGAGAACATAAATGAAGCAGAATTGATGTTAAAGACCCTTGAAGTCGGCACAGATGGGGTATTAATTACTCCTAAAGAAGTCAATGACATCATAGAATTGAAAAAATTATTAGAGACCGAATTTAGGGTCAAACTAATAGAAGCAGAAGTTACAGCTTTACAAAATGTGCCAGAGAGCGAAAGAGTGTGCGTCGATACTACGTCTTTATTGAAATCAGGGGAGGGGATGCTTGTTGGAAGCACTGCAAAAGGATTTGTGTTAGTACATGCTGAGGTTTTTGATACTCAATTTGTTTCCTCAAGGCCTTTCAGAGTAAATGCTGGTGATGTTTCAGCATATATTCTAGTTCCGAGCAATGATTCTGATAAGAACTACCGGACGAAATATTTAAGTGAATTGAAAGGGGGAGATCAAGTACTAGTTGTAAATTCTACTGGTGGAGCGAAAAAGGTTACAGTGGGTAGAGTGAAAATTGAAACGCGCCCTATGTTAAGGTTAGAATTAGAAATTGATAAACGAGGTAAGAAGATCAGAATTAATTACATTGGTCAAAATGCAGAAACGATTCGATTAGTTAACTCAGTTGGAACCCCTTTGTCCATAGTAGATATTAAGGTTGGAGACAAAGTTTTGGTTCATATTGGTCCCGGAGCAACTCACTTTGGTATAAAAATTAAAGAAAACATAATTGAAAAATAGGACTCTCCCATTTTTCTTTTCCCTTTCATAAATAGTAAATATAATAAAAACATTAAAGGTTGATTGTTAAAATGATATATTGGGCTCCATTATTACATATGTATCAACCTACTTTTCAAGATAGTAGGGTATTGCGACAAATTGATAAAGAATGCTATAAACCTTTATTAAGAATGTTTGAGGAGCATGATAATGTTAAATTTAGTCTTAATATTAATGCTGTTCTAATAGACATGTTATATGAATTTGATCTAAGTGATACTATAGAAATTCTACAAAATTTGGTTTCTAGTAATAAAATTGAAATCACCGGTACCGCAAAATTCCATCCGATCCTTCCCCTAATTCCACAAAAGGAATCTGAACGTCAAATTGAAATAAATGAAGAAATTTTAAAAAAGGAATTTAAACAGTGGGAACGAGGAGGATTTTTCCCTCCTGAGATGTCAATCAGTTCTCAAGTTGCAAAATATATCCGGGAAATAGGGTATAAATGGGTAATTATAAGCGGTATAGCCTGTCCTGTAAATTGGGCTAATGATCAAATATATACTTCTCCTAATGGCTTACTGTTATTTTTTAGAGACGATATTTTAAGTAATAAAATCGCATTTAACAATATCACTGCGAAAGGATTTGTTGAAGAAATTAAAGGAAAGGTCAAGGAAAATAAAGAAAAAAAGCAAAAAGATAAATTTATCATAACAGGAATGGATTCAGAAACTTTTGGTCATCATATAAAAAAATTTGAAAGAGTTTTTCTAAGTAAGGCTTTAGAACTTATTAACGATCAAAAAGAAATAAAAATTGAATTTATCTCCAATTTATCCAAATTTTTTCCGATTAATGAAGAAAAGATAATCCCTAAAGATTCGAGTTGGAGCACTACTTACGATGATATGAAAGCAAACATCCCTTACCCGTTATGGGATCATCCCGATAATAGAGTTCATACGTTATACTGGAAAATTGTAAGAAGTTTAAACAACCTAATGAATTTAATAGAAAATTTAGATTCGACTCAAGATTGGGAAGTAGAGAACTATTGTAATACAGCAAGATGGTTTTATGATAGAGGGATATGTTCAGATAGCACATGGTGGGCTAATTTAGATCGAGGACCTTGGAGTCCGAATCTGATTTATAAAGGAATAGAATTACTTATGAAATCTGCCCTTAACGCTCAACTTGCGTTAGTACATGCTAATCAGTCAGATATAGGAGAGGGTTACTTTGATTCTATTTCTTTTTATCATAATCTCTTGCTCATGGAACTTTATTCAAATACTAAAGAACTTAAGAGAAGAAAAAAGTAAAGAGTTTCAAGCGCAATCAATAAAAGTAATAATAAAACACGCTTAAAGTTTCCCTACTGTCAATATATTGTTTTAGTTGTAGAAAATAACAATAAAATATATAATTTTAAGTTTAATATATTAAACTAAGTATGCTTTAGCACAATTAAATTTCTTATTTTATTGAGAGTAATGTCAAAAGAAAACGAAAAACATCAGGTAGCAAAATTTTGCGTATACTGTGGAACTATAATCCAAACAAACACAGCTTATTGTCCAAATCCTAAATGTGGGAAATTAGTAGTAAATATTAAACCAAGTAAGGCTATTATTGATCAAGCGAAACCTAAACCCAAACCAATTAAAAAAGAACCAATATCGCGCAAATGTTCGAACTGCGGTTCGATTATAACTTCTAATATATTAGAACAGTGTCCTATATGTGATTCAAGATTAGAAAAAATTCCAGAACAAGATATCGCAACCCAAGGCAAAAAAAATCAAATTAGACAAGGTTTTGTATTTAGAAATAAAAAATTAGTACCAGAACAAAGATTTGTATTGAAAAAAAGCAAATGGAATTTTAGAGAGGGGATTAGCGTTTTTGGTAATGCTCTTATGGCATATATTGCCGTTCGATTATTAATTACTATGTTGGTGACTTTACAGCTTAGCCCATCTGAAACATTAGATTTAAATATGATAACAATTCTCTTAAGTCAAGCTCCTGATATTGTTTTTGGGGTCTATCCCTTGTATTATATTTATTCAAAAAGACATAACCTCAAGAAATTAGGCGTAAACTTTAATGCAAAATCGTTAATAATCGCGACTTTGGTTGGCATCGCCGGAAGTATTGGATTAGTTTTAATTGATAATTTTTCGTCCCTAATAATCCGCTTTATGTACGACGCTGGGATAAATTTCTACGATATCTTTGGTTATTTGGACGCGGAATATCTCGTCCTTCGAAACTCTAGTTTAATTCTGATAATATTACTTATTATCCTTATAAGTTTATCAGTAATTTCAACTGAACTAGTATTTAGAGGTGTATTACACAACACTTTGAAAGCGTATTTTGACAATAATTTTCTTGGAAAAGCTTCAGTAATTGTAATTGTAGCCTTGGTTTACTCACTTCTGTTTCTATTTTTTACGTTACCCATAGGGATATATTTCATTTTAGTAAA
>JAUWZR010000266.1 GCA_030615235.1 Promethearchaeota archaeon | reverse complement strand
AAGGCAAATTTAGTCGAGACTCCTATTTGTTTAAAATATTTATAGCCTATTTCTATGTGATTTAAAGTTTAAAAATTATTTAAGGTTGTTATAATTGGGGGAAAAGAATGGGTTTAAAAAAATAATAAAGATAGGTAATTGATATATATTTACTACATAAAGAGCATTTTACCAATAAAAGTTAGTAAGTCAATTACCTGAATTTTATTTTTTAATTCTTTATTCTCGTTAAGATAACAGTTTAGATGCGTTAAACACTTCGGACAAGTAGTAATTAAATAATCCGCGCCAGTTTCTATTGCTTGTTTTATTCTTGACTCTTGTAGTAGTTTGGAATTTTGATTGCATGAGATGTAAGCAGAAACTCCGCAACAATCAGCGTCATCCTTATTATTCTCCATTTCGAGTAGTTTAATACCGGGGATTTGATTCAAGACTTCACGAGGAGCATCGTAAACATCGCTCATGCGACCAAGCCTACACGGATCGTGGTAAGTTACTTTTACTTCTCCCAAATTTGGAAACGATATTTCTTCTAATAGTTTCTCTTTCATAATATACTCCGAAATGTGATAAAGTTCAAAAGCGAACTCGTCGCGTTTTTTAAACAGTTTTCTATAGTCGTTATTCCAGGTATAATACCCTTCGGGGCAACTAAAGACTATAGTTTTCACACCAGCGTCTTTAAACAACTTAACATTGTACTTTGCTAACTTCTCAAAAGATTCTGTATCGCCTTGCCATATTATATCGTGACCACAACATTTTTCGTTTGGTAAAACAACTGGTACGATTTCATTTTGATTTAATATTCCAATCACACTCTTAGGGATAGTTAAATAATCTGGAGAGTTATAAGAACGCATGTTGTCTTGATTTCCATAGTTTGCAATCATTACTCCCGATGAATCCAAAGCGGCATTATAATCTTCAGGGATTTGATCGCTATTACTACAACAATTACAATTTAAGCAACGATTTGCTTCTTTTATTGCTTGTTCTTCAGTATATCCCAACTCCATTTCATCGAAACATACTAATCTTTCTTCCCCAGGCATGAAATTCATTTCTTGGCAAGAATTTAGTTGAATATATTTTTTAGGAATAGTAGAACGTTTTAGTTCTTTCATTCTAATCCTACTTTCTTTTAAATCAATTCCACGGAAGAAACGATTAATTGAATACGCTGCTTCTCTACCATTTCCTATAGCATCAACGGCACACATAAGTGAATTATTAATGATATCTCCACCTGCAAAAACGCCGGGAATGCTAGTTTCAAAAGTTACTTCGTCAACTATAATTGTGCCTCGATCAATTTTTAACTTGTTTTCAGTTGCAGCATTAATAGGGACCACATCAAGTCCTTGCCCGATAGCAGTAACAACATAGTCTACAACGATCTTAAAATCAGAATCTTCCACTTTATTCAGAGGGCTTCTTCCAGTTTCAAGATCGGGTTCTCCCCATTCAATTTTATAACAATTTAAGGCTAATTTTCCATTAGGTTCTTGGGTTATGTTTTTTGTCGAAGTAGTAAAATGATATTCCATTATTTCTCTCTCGGCTTCGTGCAAATCTTTAAGCACATTTTTAAGCGCTTCCTCTGTTAATATGTCTACAAAATCAGCTTTTGTTGCTCCTAATCTCACAGCAGTTTCGCCAACATCAACGGCGACTGCTCCTCCACCGATAATTCCAAAAGTTTTACCCTTAAATTCTTCAGGATCTTCTGCGCAATTATATTTTCGATCCAAGAGAAAATCTATAGCAACATGAACATTAGGCAAATCTTCACCTTCTAGTCTCAGAGTTTTTGGTACATACAACCCTACCGCAATAAAAACAGCTTCAAATCCTTCTTTTTTAATATCTTCAAGAGTAAAATTAGCGCCAAATTCTTTGTTCATTACAATTTCAACACCCATGCTTTTTATGAAATCTACATCGTGATCTAATACTTCGTCAGAGAGTCGATATTGCGGAACTCCGTATCTTACGACGCCACCGGTTTTATCCCCTTTCTCGAAAATTGTTGGCTTGTATCCCATTCTTGCGAGGAAGTAAGCTGCAGATAGACCTCCGGGTCCAGCACCTATTATTGCAATTT
Organism: Promethearchaeota archaeon; assembly: GCA_030615235.1. Lineage (GTDB taxonomy): Archaea > Asgardarchaeota > Lokiarchaeia > Sigyniarchaeales > SOKP01 > SOKP01. Next base: position 870 of record JAUWZR010000266.1, on the reverse strand, counting down.
TTTCTTTGGTTTGTTTAACTGGTTTTATTTTACTATTGTTTGGATGTGTAGCTTCATAATCAGATACGAAACGTTTTAACTCTCGGATTGCAACTGGATCATCGTGATGTTGCCGATTACAATTTAATGCACACTGCGCAGTACAAATTCTACCGCACAAATAGGGTAAAGGATTCATTTCTCTAATTAAATCCATAGATTCTTGAAACTTTCCTTCGGATATTAATGAAACATATCCCTGAACATCCACTCCCGCGGGGCAACCAACGACACACGGCGCAGTTCCCGTTAATAACGGAACACACCCCATAAAATAAGCAATTTCTCCTTGATTTTTTATCTTCAAACCTGTTCCTTCTAAGAATCCAAGCTTATTGGTGAATTTTATCTTATCGTCTGCCATTAATTTTGGAATACTGGAATAAACGCGATCGTGATTACAACTACGTAAAGTCTCTTGTAAGGGCTCGTATTCCGAAGTTAATGTTCGAAGTTCCTTAATAATCTCTGTGAAGTTAACTCCAGTCTTATCTTTAGTCATTGGACAATATTCTGTGCACAGCCCACATGTTAGGCAATCCCAAATATTATTATTTTGTAATGCTTCCTCTGGAGTTAAGAAGGTTAAATCGGTAATCAAATTTCTAGGATAAAATAAATCTAAGTAAGAGACAGGGCATACATTAACGCAACGATTACAATTATAGCAATAATTCGCGTTCGCAATAACATTTTTAATGATGTCACTAGAGAGTATTCTGTCATTTTTCTTACTTACATTTTTATCTGTAGTTTCAGTCATATGAATCCCATAACGGTCTTTATACTATTGTTAAATATAATTTAAAGAAGTTTAAATATGCTTTTATT
>JAUWZR010000174.1 GCA_030615235.1 Promethearchaeota archaeon | reverse complement strand
ATTATAATGCCCTTTGTTCTACCGTTAATGACATTAATTCCACTTCTAATCGCTCCAACTGGTCTTGGAGAATCGTTTTTAGAGGATTATATAGTAATTTGGGCGTTTCTAACTTTGTACCAACCAATGATCTCGATGATGCTTACTTCAGGCTTCTTAAACATGGAAGATACTGGTGCGTCGATTCTTTCGGCCTTACCAATCCGTACTCGCGACCAAGCAAAAGCGAAATTATTATTATTAGGTTCAATTCAAACAATTTCGTTTTTCTTTCCTATTATCTTGTTCATAGGAAATCCAGACTTCCTTAGTTATTTGTTTTCATTTATTTCTTATTATCCCGTTGTTTTAACACTACTACTGTCAATGTTTCAGATGAAAATAAGATTTTTTGGGAGAATGAAATATAAATTTGTAGTGGAGGAGTTTACTCCTGAGAAAAAGGTAACAAAATGGTTCATAATGGTAGTAGTTCAATATCTGATTTACTTTGCTTTCAATTTAATGGGTGGCATTTTGTTATTATTTTTTGGTCCGAGTATGATGTTTTTAGTAACTTTTATTGGTGGAATCCTCGCTTTAGGTGTTTTATTACTTTCTTTCAATAGTATGTTTCCAAAAGTACTGGGAAAGAGACAAACTATAAGTATCAGAGAAATCTTCCGAAAACACCCATTATTTGGGACTGTAAATTTATTAGTTTTATATGCCGGATTCTTTTTTTTAATTGGATTTATTGAATTGCCTTTGATCTTTATAATTGAAGATATACCTTTTATTATATTACTTTTTATTGACTTCTTCGTAACTTTTGGTGTAATGGCATTGCTCTGGATGTTGTTTGTTCGACGATCCTTAGGTCTTCCAAACGGAAAAGAATCTCTTAAAGAATACGTTAAAACTATCGGTCTCAAACCTGATAGAAAAATAGTACGCAATATCTTTCTTGGAATTGGTTGCTCAATAATATATTTCATTAGTACATATATTACTGCTAATATATTTGGTAATTATATCTTCGATTTTGATGTAATTTTTGGAAATCCTGGAACTAGTATTTCGATATATGGATGGTTTCTTTTTATAGTAATGTTAATTCCAGGAATCTGGGAGGAAGTTTCTTTTAGAGGGGTAATTTCTACTTTAAATTTAAGAAAATATTCTCGAACAACGGTATTAATCGTTGTGTCCATATTATTTGGTTTATTCCATTTCTTTAACCTCTTAGCAGGAAACCCTTTGGTTTTAACGGGGATACAAGTAATCTACGCGTCACTGTTAGGCTTTCTCTTTGGCTATCTATTCATTAAAACTAAGAGTTTAATCCCCTCTATTATTTTACATTATCTAATAAATAGTTTAGGGCAATTATTTACATATGTGACATTCGATAGTATAGTTGATTTAGTATTATTTGCAATTATCGGTGTCGGAATAGTCCCTTCTGTTTTAGGGATGTTGTTAGTCAAACTAGTTGTAAAAAAGGAACCAAAGTAATCGTAACTAAAATGTATTTACCTGAAACCCACACTATACTTGTTTAAGATTCGTTAGTAATGTAAGCAATACATAGTTTTAAGACTGATTCAAGACTCCCATGTTCAATTTTATCAATTGTATCAGTAGGTTGGTGATAAAATTGAAGCATTTCTTTTAGATTCATCGCTGAAATATTGAGTGCTTTTATTCCTACCTTTGAAAATGCTGTAGCGTCAGTACCTCCAGTAATTTGACCTATTATCTTTTCAATCTTCCCCGATCCTCCTAGTGCAGACTCGTTCACCTTGATTTTTGCACTTTTTGCAGCTTCTGTTAATTTTCCAACCATTATATCAGAATGCTTGGTTCTCGTTGAAGGCTCAAAATCGATGATAGATATATTATTTTTGCTCTGAATAGCGTCCATATTTACACACTCCGCGTCGTACTTCTTTAATTCGTTAAAATGCGCAGAAACATATCTAAAAGCTCCTCTTAGACCAGCCTCTTCGCAACCGAAAGAAATTAATCTGATTTCGGTGTTTTTAGGGACGATATTTTTATGTGAGCTTAAATATTTTCCTAATGCTAAAACAATTGCCACAGCACTTAAATTGTCAACAGCGCCCGGTACCGTGTTTGCTTTATCTCCGAGGGATACGAAGAAAAATAAACCTGAAAACGCTGGGATACCAATTACGAAAATTGTGAGGATAAATACGAAAAATAATTCGTAATAAAATAAATTAACCAAAATTAACAGAACTATTATTAATGATGCAATAAGCCAGATAATCATTATACCAATGCCAAGTAAAATCAGTATGGGATATCCTAGCTTTAGACGGGTTAATAAATTAAATTCAAGTGCGCTATCGTGGTGACCTGAAAAAATTAAAATCCTTTTAACCTCTTCTTTTGGATATATTCTTCCTACAACATTTTGAGAGTTTTTCGATTTAAATAAAGGATCAATAAACTCACGATAATTGAAAAATTCGTTCCATAAAATTAAAAACGAAATTAAATTTAGCGAGAAAGAAATAAATGTCATTATGTAGCCCCAATAATTGGTTAAATTAAGTGGTATCAGAAAAAACGCTAAAAAGGATGCAAGAACTAATACTATATCAATTTTTATAAACCCTAAAAATGCTCGAGGGTTGCACGAGAAAGATTCTACTGCTACATCATCACACATTTTTTCTAATTCTTTTTTGATGATTTCAGCACTTTGAGCCTCTTGCAAACTGCATGGCATTCTAGGCCCGCATTCCTCGATTATTCTTTTGATAATTTCGTACATATAATCTGAATCTTCTTTGTTGATATTGAGTTCCAAATTAATTTTCCTCTTGCGTTTTGAATCGTGAAAATAGTTATATTTGGGGATTAAATTATGAATTATATATCAATATTTCTTATAAAATAATTGATTTAGGTAATTTGCGGTTTCGATTATATAGTAGGTTGTTCAGAATGAATGAGCCTGTTTGACGACCTTCTGAACTCTTCAACCAACTAATTGTATTGATTTCTAAGAGTGTTTAATCAAAAGTTATATGGTTCTTGGATTTGAGCTCAAGTGCATTGGTGGGACAAACATCGATGCATAATCCACAACGTGTACATTTATCTTTTGGATCAATGAAAATTACCTTACGCTTTTCGCCTATGGTAGTAGGAGGAGAAAAAAATAGGTTTTCAAAACATACATGCACGCAATCTCTACATTTAATGCATAAAATATTATCTATTACAATTCTTTTCAAAGAAAGTCACTACAATATGGCGGTTGCTTATCTATTCATTACATTAAACCTAAAACTAAGTAAAAATAAGTTCAATTTTATTCCTACTTTGTGTAACTTTTATCTAAATGTTTAAATTTTTTAAGGAGAACTTTTTTAATATTTTTAACAAAAAAATATAAAGATATCACATGTAATTAAATTAGAATTTTGTCGTTTAATTACTAATTAGTATATCATTACATAATGGTTTTTTATAGATAATGGAAAGCGTAAGATTGAAGCGATTTGATGTTTCTTGCCCAAAATGTGGAAGTGGGAAACAAATATCTGTTCCGGATTCATTGTTTGTTCAAAAAAAGTTTGGAACGGTCAAGATTAAAGTACCTCAGGGAGCGGTATGTAAAGATCACAATTTTATAGTTTTTATCTCTACTAAAGGTCAAATAATTGGATATGACATAATAGACGCTTCTGTGTCATTAGACCAGAGAGAAACGCTTCCTGAAGATTTAATTGATCTGACTTTGGACGAACTTATAGATGCATTCGGATTTAATTGTGTCGCTGGTTTTATACATGCTAAATTATTCGATTACCCGTCTTCTATTATAAGAAACGAAGAATTTGCCCTTGACATCGAGCAATTAAACGAATTATTTGAGAGGTTAATTCCTCCGAAATATCGAAATTCAAATGCCATAAGGGACGATATATTTGACTCATATGTGTTTCCTAATCCTAATTATTATTACACAATTGTTAAACAAGAGCACACTGACGCATTTTTAATTAATAATCGAAAATTAGTCATTCAAGTACCTTGGGGGATACATATTGATTTTGAGAAGTCAATTTTAAGCAATGCTCTAAGTAAAAAGGATAAAAGTGAGCAATTAAAATACCTAGCTCAATTTATCAACCAATTTATCAGTGATGTAGAATTTGTACAAAATCTTTTGGAAAATGTTAAGAGCATTAGAGAAAAGGAATTAATGAAGAAGCTTAAAGACAAACTAATTGTATCTACGATTAATAAAAATCGAATCTTAGTAATAAAAGAATTCATAAACAGAAGGATCTCAAAGGAAGTAGGTAGTAAGATTAAAAAGTAACAAAATTCATCGCTATTAGGAAATTTAGAATCAAAAGCTCTGAAAAACTATTTTTAAGATTTTACCCTAATTAGGTAAAGTACAAAAAAGATAATGAATTAATTATTTCAATAATTAAATATTTGAAGTGAAGAATATATGGATTGGGGAATGCAAAATCGATTAGCAAGAATAATCAAACCTAAATCTGGACGATGTGTGATGCTTGCTGTCGATCATGGATACTTTGGTAATATTCCAGGGGCTCTTAAGGATTTTGGAGATTTAAGCCCTTTATTTCAACACGCTGACGCGTTAATGTTAACCAGAGGGATGCTGAGAAGTTGTGTTTCTGCCGATTTCGACATTCCAATTGTTCTAAGAGTATCAGCGGGAGCTAGTATGCTAAAGGAGCTATCAAACGAAGAAATTAATGTTACGATTGAAGAGGCTATAAGGTTAAATGTATCAGCCATAACTTGCTCAATTTTCGTAGGAGGTGAGTACGAAAAACAGAGTTTAATGAATTTGTCTAAATTAGTAAATTGGGGGCAAGAATATGGCATCCCAGCATTGGCAGTAACTGCCGTTGGTAGGGAAATGGTAAGAGATTACCGATATTTAGGTATGGCAAGTAGAATGGCTGCTGAGTTAGGAGCTACTTTTGTAAAGACATATTATTGTGATGATTTTGAAAATGTTACAAGCATTTGTCCCGTACCAGTTGTTATTGCCGGTGGTAAAAAATTACCTGAAAAGGATGCGTTGCAAATGGCTAAAAACGCCATCAATGCGGGAGCTGTAGGGGTTGACATGGGAAGGAATATTTTCCAATCAGATAAACCTATCGGAATGATTAAAGCAGTGAGAGCTATAGTTCACGAGAATGCCTCTGTGGATGAGGCTTATGGCATTTATCAGGATGGTCCAGTAGGGTTATAATTTTTTAGATATTTAGTTTAATTAGACTATATACTTTTTTTTTATTCAATGACTCCTTCAAAAATAGATAATGTAGAGATTAGGAAGTTAACAGAAGATATATTACTTGTTCACCAGAAAAAACCTCCATTTTATTTCTCTTGTAGTGATGGTATTATTATTTTGCCGAAAAAAAGGAGAAATGATAGTTCTATCGTGTTAGATTTAAATATCGAACCTCATCTTATAGAAAAATTGGACGATATTTATGGTCCTTTTACGAACTATATATGCTCACATGGACATATGGACCATATAGCACATGTCCATCAGTGGGAGACACTTGGAGCTAAAATTCACGCTCC
>JAUWZR010000022.1 GCA_030615235.1 Promethearchaeota archaeon | reverse complement strand
AATGCCGTAAATCCTCAAACTTGCCCAGAATGTGAAGGAAATATACCCATTGATCTCGTTAAACAAATTATGTTAGGCTCTGTCGCATATTGTGAAGCTTGTGGCACACAACTACACGAACTAAGTGAAGAATAACAATAGAAACAATTTAAAGAAAGAAATTTTTAGTTTTTTCTTTTAAATTTTCGCCATCTCTAAATTAATTTCCCAGCTTCAAGAGAATTTTCTTTCGAAAATTTTAATTTGATCAATCATCATTTTTAAAGGCAATTGCTGAGTCTGGGGGGACTAGTTTTTGGAGCATCTTAAATGCATTAGAAGAAGTCGAAAAAGTTTTTGCTTTGTAGTTTTCCACCAAGTCTATTAGTTCTTCATCGAATATTCTTACAAATATCTCAATATGAGGATATCGTAAACTTAGTTTGGATGTTAGATAAAGAGATTCATCAAACTCTGATTCCCGCTTCCAACAGATAAATGCTTGAGTAATATCTTCCAAATTTATATGAGCTTGTAGATCACTTAAAAAACAAGCAAATTCATTAATAATATGTAGACGCTCATTTACCGGAAATTCGATGCCATCGTGCTTGTCATCAAAAAGGAATACTTCCTTTTCAGGTTGTAAAGAAATGTTGTAAGCAATTCGATGAGTCAAGTTATCTCGTCCTATTACAAGTGCGTTCCCTTTCTTACCTTTGATCCACTCACGGACGCCATCTAATGCCCATTTTGAGGTGGAAAAAGGAATTGCGCTTAAGGGGGGTTGTTTGAGATACTCTCGTACGTGATCCTTAAAAGCGCGTACGTAAATAGGGCATTCGTTGTTAACTTTGCGAATTTTTTCCGTACAGATTATACCAATTCTAGCATCATCAATACAAATAAAAACTTCTTTTGCTCGCTTTACATTTGCAAACACAAGGTTGGTTGTCTCTGTAGCGTCACCGACAACTACTGGGCAGCCGGCATTGATTAAATCTTCTACTAACTCGTCATTGTCTTCGATAATACAAAAGGATTCTTTGTTAGCAATACAATATTCTATAATCCGCTCCGATAAATGATGATAACCAATGATAACAGTATGGTTGCGTTGGTGCTTAGCAAGGATTCTACTAGTTAAAACAGGATTGTATTTCTCTAATAATTCTCCCATGATGAAGCCAAAAACAATTACTTCTAATAAAATTGGCCAAATTAAGGAGTAAAAATTAGCAAAATCTCCTGCATTTAAGGGGGAACGCACAGTTAAAGAATATAAGACTAATTCGCCAAAATTCGAGCCTGGTACTGTAAAAAGAAAGAAAATAAAGCCCGCAAACCAAAATAAGAAAAGAAATACGAATTGCAATTTGTATTGTTTAAGTTTAAGTTCAAAATTAATTAATGAGTTTAAAATGCCCATAAAAATAGATAAATCACAGTAATATATAAATGAAATTATAATAAAAATACTACTGAACTCAATTTAATTCCATTTAATTAGATTTCACTATTAACTGTAAAATCCTACTAAAACTATTTAAAATCATATTTTTATACTATATTATATTAATATAATTATCCTTTTTCACATAACTGTCAAAGAAGTTGACTATCTATAATTTTTCGGTTATTACAGGTAATGGATTTCCCTATTATAACTTGGTTGTAAAAAAAGTTCCAAACGGCATCAAATTATATTTGCGATTTTTTGATTTTTCGAACGAAGAACTAAAACCTAAATCTGATTTTGATGTATCTGATTCTTTCGAATTAAATGCGGGGTTAGTTTCAGCATTATTTAAATTCGCACGAGCGATGTCTAAGAATATTCATATACTTGAATTTAATTCTGACGAATCATTAGACTTTGAAAAAGACAAACCTAAATTTTTAGGAGATGTTTTAATCACATGTCAAACAGAGTCGTATCTATTTCATAAATCAGTTTACGCAAAAATTAAGCTGATTTACGATTCGCTCATTACATATAAAATCCCTTTGGAATCTGCTATCGAGATATTACCCGTTCAAGAAGAAAAAATCTACAATATTTTGACTGATTTTGATGCCAGATCCCACATAGGCGAGCATAAAACCCAATTAAAACGTTTAATAAGCGATTTCCTAAAAGAAATGAAAAATTATGGCTTACGCGAAATTTGTATTACATCTTTCGATCTTTCACCTATTATGATAGTAGGGAAAAAATACTCGCTTGAGGATGTCCACGGGATTTTAAGAAACATAGGAAACATTCCTGAAATTCCCCCTTTAAATTGGGTGTATCGACAATCTACTCACGATGGCGAGGAGATTTGGGTTTACATCTATAAATCAAATGTGGGACCCACCATTGAGGGGCTATTTGAACCTTACCTTTATCTGCTAATTTGTGATTTTAACTCCTACCTTGGAGAATTACCTGAAGTTCTTGGAAATAAAATTAATAAGATTTTAAGTTAAACAATAATATCCTGAGATGAAATGGATAAAGGATTTAAACCATATTTTCTGAAATATTTTTTAAAAACCTAGAAATAGGGTATACTTCATTTTCTCCCTTGTTCAAGTAACTTTCAAAATTTTCTTTTAGTTCAGATTTAAATTCGCCATCATTTTTAGCAATAATTCTGCTAAATGGATAGTTCTGAATTTTCTCTTTCTTATCGTAAATTAAGAATTGGTATGAATAAGTCGGAGTTTTCTCGTATAAGTGGGGTACCTGTATAGTGATATGAATTCTATATCCTTTAACCTTGATATCTTCCATTTTTTTAACCCTGTTATTAGAGAAATAAGACATTATAACGAATACTAATTATCAAAATCAAATTGCAATATTTAAATAGCTATATTCTCTTTTTGAAGTATTGAATTCTATAAGGGTTAATTGCGTTAAAAAGTCTTTTCCTATCATGAAATAACATGAAGAATGTTATTCAGAATTAATTAATAGTTATGATAAACATAATAAATTAGCTAAATTTCATTTCATTTATCATATTGTCAAAAAATTAGATAATTCTTTACGATCTCAATGTTATTGGGGATTAGGGAATATCAAAGGTTACAAGATCATTAAAATTGTTTCAATATTCAAAACAAAAATAGGAGTTATCACTTTTGGAAATTTGTAGCCTAAATTTTGTTGTTAATCCAATTTAACAAGAATTATACTTCAAAAATTAGATATAGCAATTTATATACCAGCTTCAAAATTATTAATATAGCATAATTTTAGCACAATTTAACACAAATGAGACTAAAAATGAAAACAAAATATGTTGTATTAGGACTTTTTGTTATAGGGATTTTATTCGTTGGTTCAAGTTTTGGATACGGTTTTGATGGTGATGATCCACCCGTTGGTGATGACGATAAAGATGGTATTAACGACGAGTACGAGGATGAGAACAAAAGACACATCGAAGTCTGGATAGGTGAAAATGTAATAGAAGTAGCTTCAATAAAAAGAACCGAAACGCAAAAAGATATAATCGATCTTAGAGTAGCATTTAATGAGTGTGGTATTTCCATTCGAGTTTCCTATGGAACATATATTAAATGCGAACCGGAAGAACCGGAGGAACCTAAGGAAGAAATAGTTATTGCAACCGGGGATGGTTGTGAGGATACCATTGAATTTAAACTGACATTCGAAGTCTTGTTCCGAGGACTTATTGAATACATAGATGTTAACGAAAATGGTGTTTTAGACGAAGAAGTTGATGAGATCGTTTCAGATTATGGATTCAACTCATTTCAACCCATTGATTACAGTCTTGAAAGCATTTCAGAAGATACCAGCATACACTACATTTTGATTAACACTACTGACGGTATATTTGCGCTACACATTTTTCTCGTAGAGGAATTAGTGTATATCGATGAAAATTTAATCTCTCCTACTCAAGCAAAGATCGACATTGAAATTACAAACTATAACTACTCAGCTGATAACTCTAAGCTAGCACTATTTACGAAATTATGGTCTGAGGAGACTTATAGGGAAAGTGTGGAAACTGACGAGAAGAAAGTATTCGTGGAGAGTGATGTATATTCAGGGTTCTTTAGTTGGAAAGAAACTGCGCTAATCGATGGTGTTGAGATGGATGTACTAGCAAAAAGGATTACTCACGAGGAAGAAGAGCTTCAAAAGTTATATCTATGTTATCCACGGGGCAACCATATATATCACGATCCTAAAATCGGTATTTTAATCGGATTACCAGTGGACGATTTAACACCAATAGTTATGACAGTGTCTATAATCTCAATAATCTCAATAATTGGAGCAGCTACTATCACGGTAGTAATTCTTAGGAAACGAAGAATCCTTTAACAAACAAAATAAAAAATTTTATACTTTTTTTATAAAAATAAGACAAAAAAAAGGTTAGATAAAACAAATAATAATTATTAAAGCCAAATCTATGTAATGTTTAGTAAATAGATTTTATTAAAAAAACTTTAAGGAATATTTCTTAATGAAAATGAAAAAAAGAGCTCTGTTGGTTGGTTATTTTCTTTTCACAATAATGCTGTTTAACTTTACCTTTGGTTTTGCAGCTGCATTAACCGACAATAATTCATTTGTTATTAGCGGGTTGAACGAAAAAATCACTATAGATGATGCTGATAATGATGGTATAGACGACAACTTCGAAAATCTTAATAAAAGAAAAATAGAGGTAGATATTTTTGATAACGAGGCGATAATTCAATCAATAAGAAAAGGGACTGAAATGAAAGATCTGATAAGAACTGTTATTGGTTATGGCGAAAATGGTGTCGAGATTCAAATCGGATATAAATCTAACCTGGAAACGGATTTTGAAATTACATTTAGACTAGTATTTCGAGAGTTAATTGAGTTTGTTGACATCGACTTCAACGGAATTTTTGATCCAGAAGTTGATAAGAGAATCCAAAATTATTCTCTGAAAGATTTCTCACCAATCTCTTACGAAAAGGTAGTTATTCAGGATGCGAGCTTCCTGCATCATCTTAGCATCAAGACTGTGAGCAACAACTTTACTTTAAACGTATATTTTGCTGAAGAATTTACTGTAGTTGAAAACTCACTAATAAATCCTACCCAGGCTAAAATCGACATCGAGATAGCAAATTTTAATTACTTAAACGATAGTTCTCAAATAGCATTATATACTAGTTTGGATTCTGAGTCGGTTTTCCAAAGGCATGATGATACTGAAGATGAGGAAAACGGTTATGCGAAAACCGAACGAGGTATAGCGACGGTCGTGGATGATTACACGGGATTTTATTCTTGGAACGAAAGCGGAATTGTTGACGATAATTCTCAAAACATTCCTGTAAGTGATATCTTACCAGATGATTTTATTGAAAACGGTAAAAAAATGTATCTCAATTATCCTCGCGGAGTGAATATATATCATTCTTCTAAAATCGGCATTGAAGGTTTATTGATAACTGAAGAGTTCCCTCTTTTAGGTCTTGTTTTATTGTTAATTGCCATCGGTGCTGTAAGTTCGATAGTAGCATATTCAGTGTATCATCAAAAGAAGAGTAAGCCGAGAGTCAAGATCAAAAGAAGATATCGTGATAAGCATCGCATATTGAAATCTCAAAGACATGAGCCCGTTATGCTTTTTGATAGTAAAGTAGCCCTTCAAATTCTTAAAGAAGAGGACGCTATTAGAAATCTTTACGATAAAGGTGATATCAATATAACAGCAATTTCAAATGATTTTTACGAAACTATCGACAATTTCGGTTTTAAGGGGAATGAAAAAAGTGAGTTTATTAAAGAAATGCTCAGCTTGCGTCCCTTTGAGAGAGAATTAATCCTTAGAGATATGTTAATAAAATTTCAATAAGTAGGGAAATGAATTTTCTTAAAATAATGCCGGTTGAAACAACTGAATACGAAAATCTTATTTTAACTTTAGTTCAAGACTATCTCAACCAAAATAAATATTTTAACATGAGAAAGGTAGTCTCTTTTATCAACGCTAAATTGAGAAGCTATTCAGTTGATCTCAATTACCGAGCGATTGAAGAAATTCTAAGATCATTAACAAAAAAGAAATTAATTGATGAGGGCACTAAATTTACGAAGTTGGACGTCTTAAATAACAAAAAAAGGAAGCAAATTTACGAGTTCATCTTAAAAAATCCGGGTGTATACTTCAATACGATCGTTAGGGGTTTAAAAATTAACAAACCTGTCATTGTATGGCATATTAATATGTTGGCAAGGTTTGATTTCATTAAAAGAGAAGAATTTGAGAACCATGAAATCTTTTTTGACTCGCGTTTAAGTGGAATGAATCGAAAATTTAGATACTTCACTTCAAAAGAAGAGAGTAGAAAAATACTTGAATATTTGAAAGAAAATGATTATGGCATAACTAAAACCCATCTTTCAATGAATTTGGGCATGCATCATAATACCATTACAAAATATCTTAATAAGTTTGAGGAATTTAACATGATTTTAAAGAAGAAGGTAGCTAAAAGAACCCTGTATTTCTTGAATGAGGATTTAATAGAAGCCTTAAAGATTAACACTTAGCCAGAAACAATTTTTCAGTTTCTACTTGAACATTCTACGCTCATTTTTACAATAATGTAAAGTGTTAAATAAAATGTGTGAATATTGAATCACACTGTATAGGTAAATGATCTATACAGATGCAAATCTAAAACAAATAGCTTGTATGTGAAATGTAAAATGTTGTTTATATCGTATTGGGAATTAAACCCAGATTTTGATCCCTCAGAATTAGCTGAAATTGCGCAAAAGCTAATGAGTAAGAAACTATATCCGGTTGAAGGAGTTAAACAAATAGGATTTTATATTAGTACATCAGATTATTGGGGTATTACTATAGAAGAGGCTGATAGTGAAGAACAAATGGCACAAGGTTCAAATATATGGAGACTTGCTAAACCAGGCTATATTAAGGTTATGAAAACTACTCCCGCTATGGACGCTACTAAAATGATTCCACTGGTAATGAAACTAAAAAAACAGCTAGAATAATAGAATAATTGTAAAATTTTAATTATTTTTTTTTTTTTAACTGACAAATTTTATTTGTTGACATACATTTTGCCATCTACTATATGGAGGCTACTATGACTAAAGTTGCTGTTATTTCTACAAACGATCGCGTGTATGGAGTAAATAAATCCCTCGAGTTGTTAGGACTAAATCCTGTTAAGGGTAAAAATGTAATTTTCAAGCCAAATTTCAATACTGCGGATCCTCCTCCAGCTTCAAGCTCAATGGAGACAATAAAGCAGCTTATCATAAAGTTAAAAGAAATGGGAGCGAAATCAATAACTGTCGCTGAACGAAGTGGCCCCGCTAAAACTTCGGATGTTTTTGAAAAAAAGGGCTTGAACGCGTTGGCAAAAGAATTGGATTTTACGATCGTTGACTTAACAAGAATACCCCGAGATGAATATGTCCTCAAAAAACCAGGGGGTAGCCATTGGAGAGATGGATTCTTTTTTGCAAAAATATACGATGAAGCGGAGTGTATTGTAGAAACATGTTGTTTAAAGACTCATATGTATGGTGGACGCTTTACAATATCGCTTAAGAACGCGGTAGGAATAGTCAAAAAGAAAAATATGTCTGAATTACATTCCTCGGAGCATCAGAGAGCTATGATTGCAGAAATAAATTCTGTTTATAAACCTGACTTAATCATCATGGACGGCGTTATTACTTTTGTAGATCGAGGCCCTATGGAAGGAACTCGGGTAGAAGGGAATGTATTCGTTGCGGGCACAGACAAAATTGCAATCGACGCTGTAGGCGTAGCGATATTGAGGACTTTGGGGACTACACCAGAGCTTACCAAAGGTCCTATTTTTGAACAAGATCAAATTAAAAGAGCCGTTGAATTAGGGTTAGGGGTTACATCACCCATGGATATTGAATTTTTAACTGATTCTGAAGAGAGTGAGAAGTTGGTTGCTCAGATAAAAGAGAAATTGTACTGTAAACCAGATTTCGAATAAAAAAAAATAAAAAAAAATTATATAATATTTTTGAATTTAACCTCTTTGTTTCATCCAACAGTATATCCCTAGGATTAAATAGATTGCTACGATAATAGTATTGACTATTGTATTCGTAAGGGACATGACGGGCAAAGATAACATCACCAATTCAAAAATATTTATGATTATTACCATTACTAACCACATCAAGGCTAACTCGAAAAATAGTTTAATTTCTTCCCATTCCTTTTTAAAATAAGCCATAATTGAAGCCAAACCAAGGACTAAAAGAGTTCCTCCAAATAACCTAAAGTAAATAGGGTCGTTAAATGGCCACTGAGTTAAATCGTATATATAAATATCGGGAATCACCAAGTATAGAAAAGTAAAAACAAAACATGCCAGTATGTCCAGAAGCAAGGAAATTTTGGTAAGTTTTTGAATTTCAGTCATTATTTTGTAACCTTTTTGTTTTAATTTTGATTAATTTATATCAGATTTCAACCAGTTATAAATTTAAAGAACTGTAGAATTTTTCAGAATTTATAAAGATTTCTTGTTTTTAATTTTTAAGAAGAGTATAAAGATTCTTATTGTCAAATGCTAAAAACCACTCCAATACTCCCAAATCGAAAATTAGCGATGATTTCAGTGGAAAATATTGGTAAGTTTGTGGTTTACATTTTCGAACATCGCGATGAGTTCCTCGGTAGAGCTATTGACATTGGTTCTGATAATATTTCTGGAGAGGAATCTGCTGAGATTTTTACTCGAATAATAGGAAAAAAGATTAGGTATGTTGAGCAGGAATATGCAGATATTGCCGTTTACGGTGAAGATATGATTCGAATGTATAAATGGTTTATTGATGTAAGGCATAATATTAATATTGACAAACTTTATAAAGATTTTCCTCAAATTGGATGGCATAGCTTTGAAGATTGGGTGAAAGAACAGGATTGGACAATACTTGATTAGGCTAACTATACCTAAGTTAAAGCCCCTATTGACAACTCATAACATTGAAAAGAGTAAATCAATGAAAAGAAGTAAGCAATTAAATTTCTTAAGAGTAAGGGGCATAGTTCGTTTTGATCCATGCATATATAGGTCGAGTTATTATAGATAAATATCTAGATATGGGCTTATTTTTATATATAATTTACACTACTTGTTAATTTGATAAAGGTTTACATTTTTATCTAAATATTGAATTTTAAACTATAATTGTATCGTAGGGGTTCAAAAATGGTGAGAAATAAAAGAAGATTATTGTATATTAGGCATTTGTCTATTCTTTCTGTATTTTTAATTGTTATTGGAAATATTTCAAGTTTTCAATCGAATATAATTGTTCTAGATAATTTAAATCAAGAACCGTTTAAGAACCCTATAGAAGATCCCTTAGATAAGCATATAAGCGATGTACCTGATGATGTGGGAGGATATTCTTCGATAAATGCTGCAAGCTTTAATACTATTGAAAACGTCTCTAGTTTAATATATAAAAGAGATTATTTGGCAGATGAAAGTAATTATTTTAACATTACAACTCCCCAAATATGGAATATCTCATCAATGTTATTTGATCTCAACCCTTATTCAAAAGAGCAAATAATAGAAGATCCCTATTTTGACCATGAATATAACGAAATTGGTAGATATTGGGATACTGAAATACTAGAAAGCGGAAGAGGAGATTTTACCCAATATGATTTGGAAGATTATCGATACGCCAGGACGAATATTTATAATTATAGAGATAGAACAACCCCTGTATTTCTACATGAAGATCATGCATTTTGGACACATGAATTTTACAACCTAAATCCTGGAAATTTAGATATCCAGAAAGGGAAAATAATACAAGAAGAGGATGAACAGGTAAGAAATTTTAATTATTTCCAAACAGATCCTAATTTTTACAAGGATTTGGATTCTCCTTATGGGGGAACTTATAATCCTATAATAGATTTTGTTGATTTATTCTATGATGAATCAATAACTAGCCTTAGGGTCGTAATCGATCCAAGTACATCTTCGATCGGAGGGAACCCTTCAGCTGCGTGGTGGTATTTTATAAATATTCCTTATGAAGTAGATTATGCTCAGATGACACTCAAGTGGAGTATTGAAGATGTGTCCACATTTGAGGCAGTTGATCAGTATGAGGTGATTGCTCGAATAAATAATAAGTATATTGATGGAAGCAATCCAATCTCTAAAAGCGGAGAAGTACCATTTAACGGTTCTAACAAAGCTTTAATGGTATATAACAATACTCAAATCCCAGGTTACATAAACCATGATAAAATCTCCAGAACATATAATATTACTGAATTAGTTAACGGGTTAGTTGGTATTAATAAATTTGATTTTGGAGTTTGGGCGAAAAATCCTACTCAACAAGGGGATCAAGATTTAATTGTTGCTAATTTTGAATCTTTAGAGATAATGTTTAATACGACGACAAAATATGAGGTAGCTACTTTAAAATATAGATATAAACTAATTGATGATGATGCTTTTGGATCAAATATTTTTGAATTTAGTAATGATGCTTCTTTTTTCTTGTATCTTAGAGATATGGATACGGATGAAAGTGAGTTAATCAGGGTTCTTCCTTTTTCAATGGCACAAGTTAGCACTAAACGGTTTTCTAATACTCCGTGGATTGATATGGAATTTAGTATTTCTCATAAGTATCAGGATTTTTTAAAAGCTAATAGATTGGAATTTAAAATTGGTGTTTATTTTGAAGAAGATTTCTATAAACGTATTGATTATGATCACTATCTCGATGATCTTTTTTTCACAATAAACTATAATCAAACTGTTACTAATCCTCAATTAAGAATAAAAATTGACAACTCTCCAACTTGGGAAGATGTAAATAATAATATCCACATAATAGATACATCTAGTTGGGTAAGTGGAGAAAATCATAGTTTTCAATTTAGCACACTTGATCCAAGTTTTCAAAATAAATTATACCTTAATTTTAAATCCGATTTAGAGATGAATTTTAAAAGTAATTCCCCCAATGGGGCTGAAGCTACTTACTCTATTTATGGAGCAAATAGTTCTACAGGGGTGTGGAATATAACTTATGATAATACTTTTTCTTACTCTAAACTGTTAGAAGCAAATTTTACATCTCATTTTGATCTGTCAGAGTATTCGATCATATACTTAGATATGCCTGCATTTGATTATAAAGGCTCGACTAGCACCAATTGGGAAATCTTTGGTGCTATTTCACCAGATTTTTCAAATTTTTCAGAAAATCTCTTTAGATTTAATTATTCAGCAAATGCCAATAATCAAAGTGCTAAAATAACTGGAGCGTTTAAACCAGGAAACTGGACTTTGAAAGGGTATCAATCTAATTATATTACAAATTGTCTTCTTAACACTACTAAACGATATTCAGAGCTACCTGCTTTCTATAAAAATGAAATTGTGCGATATAATTATACTATACTAGAGCCAGCTATGGGAAATTATTCTATTGCGTTATATAATGAGACGGGAGACCTTATGATAGATTTTCCCCAAGATTATTCATCAAATGGTTTAAACATAATAGGAACAATAGATTTAGCAAATAACTATAAAATTGGTAAATATTACTTGTATATAAAATGGAATGATAGTGCTAATTATCTCGAGGATGCTTTCAGGTTTGGTTCTATAATTCAATCTTTTTATATTATTAATAACACTAAAGCTCAATTTACTACCCTTGTTTCCCAAGTTCCTTCGGGAACTATTGCAGAATTTGCTTTAAATTACACAACCTACGAAGACTGGGGTATTGAAAATGCCGCTATTTTAGTGTTTGAAAATTCTACAGGTACTTTAAGATTATGGGGGCTGGCATGGACCGGTTCATACCAAATTGGAAATATAGCATACCTTGGAAACGGAAATTATTCTATTCCACTTATCACTGAAGGGACCCCAAATGGAACATATCCACTTTTCTTTCTCTGTTTTAAATCCTTACATGAAGCTCAAATTTTACAGAGTAATCTGCGGGTAATTGCTGAAAACTTAATTGATTTCGACATAACTACGGGAGCTTATTTCAATAACTCCAAATGGATCATCTCCTCAGACAATATTCCTTATGTTAACGATACTCTAAACAGCGTTATTAGAGTTAACCTCACAGATTCAGGTACTCCACTAACGGGAGGTCTAGTTATAGGCACCATAGAAGGAGGTGAAAATTATTTCACTGCTCAAGAAGTTGGTGGTGGTTTATACGATTTAATGTTAGATACTACTAACATAGACGCCTCTCAAAAAAGTGGGAACGTCTATCTCGATAACGAAACGCTTGAAATAAGGTGTAGTTCTAGCGGATACAACATAAAACAAGTAAATGTTACAATCTTTATTGACAAGATTCCCACTCAAATTACGCTTCAAAATGCAGAAGACGTTTTTGCTGAGAGTAGCTTAACTGCTGTAGCAAGCATGCTAAACAACATTGATCCTAATAATCCTAAGCCAAATACTTACGGAAATTTAGAATATTACATAGTTCAAGGGGCTACAGTGAAACTTAACGGTTCGTTAAAACATTTACTAAGCGGCGTGTATCAAAAAGAATTCTCACTAGCGGGACTCTCACCTGGTGACTATAGCTTATATGTAAATGGTACAGCTATCAATTGTTTGAATTCTCAAAGTAATATTGTAAACTTCACGATAATGTCCCAAACATCAACGGACTTAGCAATTTCGGTTCCAACTTCAATACGGATTTTGCAAGCGTTTCAGATAAGGACAACATTAAGCTACGCTATAAATGGGAGTACAATTCCGGATCAAATTGTAAAACTCAACATTTCAATTAACGATGATGAAGGTTTTATCGTTTCTACCGTTACGGATTCTGAAGGTGTTAGTATATATGAATACATTATTTCCGCGCAATATGAGTCACAAAACTTAACAGTTGTAGCGATATATGAAGGCTTAGTGAGAATAGCTAGATCATCAAGTAATATAACAAAAGTTATTCAGGGAAAAATACCCATATTTCTGCAAATATTTGATTTCCCTAATGTTCTGCGAGTAGGATATTCTGCAAAATACCAATTGAGGATTAACATAACTGAGGGTGGAGAAACTCTGCAGAATAGGATAATATTGTTTTCAGCATATTACAACGACGAATTTTCGACTCCTTTCGTAACAGATCAACTCTATACAGATGCGAATGGACAATGTGAATATACAATAACTGAAATCTCCGATGGAAGCAATAATGTGTCAGTATTTTTCGAATACCTCGGATCCACAACAGTTTCGTATAACATAACATCAAGAATAGATGTAATTCAACCGAAATGGACTTCAAACTTTACAGTAGAGCCTTTGCCAAGCATTATAAGGTTTGGTCAAAGTATTAGTTTTAATATGCAGTTTTATTGTGAAAACAACTCTATTTCTCTAGAAAATTTTCCAACTGTGTTAACCTTTAGGTGCGCGGGTACTATCGAGAGTTATGTCGAATTGGTGAATGCGAACAATTCCCTTAGTTTTACATATCATGTTGCGAACTCATTTAGCGGTAATTTGAATTGTTCATTGGTATTTGAAGGAACGAATAAGATTGCGGGATTTTCATTAAACTTTAGCCTTGTCATTAATCCTAAGATCATAGTAAATTTAGAATTTATAGATACTCCACAAACTCAGTATTTATACGGTACACATTCATTTCAAGTACGAGTCACTGACGATTCAGGCGCTCCATTAGACGGGTTACTAATCATTTTTCAAGTTCTCGACCAAAATAGCAACAGTCTTTATAACTACACATCTATTTGCGAAAATGGAATTGCAGTCGCGACTTTAGACTTTTCAGTAGGTGATAATTATATCATCCAGGTCCAATATTTTGCTGAAAGTTATTATGAGGGTGATCTTTTAACATCCTCAGAAATTCGAGTTGTAAATGAATTGATAATATTCCTTGATTTGCTTCCCTACATTTTAATAGCTGCAGGAATAGTGACAGCTTTAGGGTTTATAGTCCATCGTGGCTTTATTGTTCCAAAGCGAAGAAGAAGAATCGAATCATTAAAAGATTTGTATCAAAAATTATCTGATGTCGAAAATCTGCAATATGTGTTAATTTTAACCAAGGATGGTGGTATTCCATGCTACAGTAAAAGTTTGGCTGATGTCCCAATAGATGAAACTTTAGTTTCGGGATTCTTAAGTGCCATCTCCTCTTTTGGCCAGGAGATAGGAGCTAAAATCCAAAAAGGAGAGGGAGGTTTGGAAGAGTTATCCTATAGACAATTTAAAATTATTCTTAACGAAGGTAAGTATGTTAGAACTGCGCTTCTACTCTTAAAGCGTCCAAGCGATGTTTTAAAAGAAAAATTAAGAACTTTTAATAGCTACTTCGAAATTATCTATCATGATCGCTTAATTCATTATTCAGGGGAACTTTTCGACGACACACCCATCACTCAAATGATAGAAGAGGTTTTCGAAGTAGATTTGTTATATCCTCACCAAGTAGTCGAATCGAAAGTAGGAAATTATCTGAAATCCTCAACACCTACTAAATTAGATAAAAAGGTAATGATAATTATTCGAGGTGATGAATTTGAATCCAACTTCTACTTGAGGGATCTAATAAATCACCTAAAAACTAAGGGGATAGAAGAAATAAAATCATTTGAAACGATTCAAAAACTTAAATTGGATAAAACTGTGTTTGCTATAAACCCAAGAACTAACTATTTAATCGCAGAATTTCAGAAATATATTAAACACATGGACTATGACGATAAAAACGTGTTGTATGCTATCTTTGATGGTCAAAATGACAGAATGAAAATCAACAAGTATCTGAATAAGAGAAACATATACATATCAAAAGATATCGACCAATCTCTTGAAAAGCTAAAAACGCTACAATTAATCAACGATTTTAATCAAATTAACGAAACTGGGAGCGCTGTAGCAACAATTTTGAAACTAATTCCAGATCTGTGAATAGTTTTTTTATTCAACAATATCATTTTTCTCTTTCTCTAACAACAAATCAAATCCAATATTCTATTAAGTAAAACCTAATATACATCCATTAATGATTGGTAAAGTAATGTTAGTTAGATTAACTATCTAAACTTATCAAATAGTTTATTCATTTACATTAAAATTAAAGTGTAAACAATAGTATATCCTAGAATAATGATAAAGTGAAGCGTCGCGAAAAGAGAACCTGTTTTGAGTAAACGCTTGTAATCTAGATTTGCCACCTTGAGTTTTTTTGCCAACAAGAGAGTGAGAAGATCACACGCTGAACCTTGCGGTAAGAAGTTACCAGCCATATTAACTCCGCCTATGAAGGCTATAATGATCGGATTGGGAAAAAATCCTTTTCCTATGATAGAGGAAAAAATCGGGAGGAGGATAATGGTAACAGGCGTCCCCGCAAGAATTGCAGACAAGAAAGATGAAAGGCCTAAAGTTATCAATACGGCCAGAAAAATGTTATCGTTTACCACGCTAAGAAGTCCAGTAGAGATTAACTCCGATAAGCCAAAAAACGATAAAGAATTCGAAAGAATGAACAAAATCGCAAAGACAATGATGATTTTCCACTCGATTTCGTTCTTAAGATCAGAGAAATTAGAATTTTTTGAGTGAATAAGCAGAAAAATTGCCGCAGATACGAGCGCGACAAGTGCGGGATTAAATCCTAAAATCATTAACGCAAAAGAGGCTAGAATTAAGATAACTGTCGTTAAAAAATAGAATTTATTTTCTATGACAATTCCAGGGTCGAGCACTGATAAGAGAATCTTTTTATTTTTTTCCGTTGGTTGTTCCTCCTTCCTTATTATAAACCAATCCATTAAAAATATGGTAGAAATTAGCGTTATCAGGTATAAAATACCCATATTGGCGATATACTCGCCAAAACCCCATCCAAATTCCTCGCCGATTATCAAATTTTTTAAACTTGATACAGGCGTGAGAATTGCGCCAATATTTATCGTGATAGTCATCCCCATCATATAACTCCCAGCAGGGATTTCTAAAGCTCGACATGTCCGGAAGATGAGAGGGACTAATATCAACGAAAGTGTTAAATCTTCTATGAAAGCAACTAAGGTGCCTGTAAACAAGCAAATCATATAAAAAAACAACCGATTGTCTCCTTTCGTAATATGGATTAATTTAATCGCCATATAATCTAAAACACGGTTACGAGTAGCAAAATGGATGATTATTTGCATGGCGAATATGAAGATCAACGCGTTAAAATTGATGAAACCAATGATTTGTTCCTCTGAAACACCGCCAAACGTAAGCATTGAAACCACCGCAATGGCTCCTATGATTAAAGCAATTGGAAAATAATCGATCTTTTGTTGAGAAAAAAATGCCATCAAAATGGCAAATAAAACCAAGATCAATATTATTGCTGATAGGTTCATTCAATAAAAAGAAATGGTTTCTATTTTAAAAAGTATCACTTAGATTCGGAAATTGGATTACCACAAGGATTTTTTCTTTCATGACAGTTTTGTGATAAAATATTTAAAATCGAAATGAATTATGTCCTATAGCAATTAAAATTCTATTTTTATAGGATTTTATAATCTAAGAGTATATTTTAGGAAAAAATATTTTAAGGGAGCATAGAAATGAAAAAAATAAAGAAAAATATTCTAAATATTATTTTATTAGTATGGATAATAATTCCGCTTTTCCTCTCAATTCCTAATGATATTCTTAATTATGAGAATATATCTATTAAACGTGCTGACTGGGGTTCAAATGCAGATTGGCATGTAGAGGATAATAAATCCACTGCAGAGGTCGATGTAGGATATAGAGAGGATTTTGGTGTTGAGGAAGATACTGGTCTAGACATACTTGAGCAGCGAATGGACATTAATTATAAAGATGGGACAGGAGCAAACGCAGGATTCGTCACCCGATTGAAATTCAATGAGGGCGGTGTGGTTGGTGGCGTGGTTGCTAATTGGAGCAAAATAAACGGGACTGAACCTACATTCTATAGCGGTTCGTCAATATCCAACCAAACCGTGAATGCGGATTATAAGTTCAATGGTTTTGGGATATATAAGGGTAATTCATCTAATATAGCCTTAGTGAATCACACAATAGGCGACGGTTGGGAACTAAAACTGGATGAATCTACGAAGATTGGACAAATAGATGTGGCTAAGAATTATAAAGTTGGGGCTGTAAACTTAAGTACTACTGATGTTTTATATGAAGGAAATATAGTAAATCAAAGTATTGCTAAATTTGATATTATTATAAATGCTACAATAGGAAATACTACTCACACACACGATATACCAGTAATATACAAATTTGAAGTGAGACACATGATCAATGAAACAAGATACAAATTTGGTGTTGATATAAATTGGACTGGTATTGAAGACTTTCCAACAGAATTAAATATGAATATTGGAGATGAATATTTTTTAGTTGCAAATGATCGATTAGGTGTAGGTATCGGCGTGTTTCCGATTAATACTTTTGATAGCAATGCTGAAAATGATACAGCTATTTTTAAATTTGAGGATGAAGAAATATGCCGACAACACTTTACAACTGCCTTTAAAATAAATCTTACTGGCTCAGATACTAGTACTCGTCGATATTATTTACAAAATGTATCTTATCATAGTTCAGGAGGTTATATGTCTCGAGTTTATGTTTTCTTTGATGGTTTCAGGTATGGACAGAGTAATGGTATTGGGTATGATCCCACTGTCGTAGTTCCATGTGATTATACTCCCGAACCAAATGGTGATGATATACCAAATGGTGATAATTTAATTTCTTTTGGCAACCTTTTCTTGGTATTTTTCACTGTTTCAATCATCGCATTAGTTATA
>JAUWZR010000048.1 GCA_030615235.1 Promethearchaeota archaeon | reverse complement strand
AAAAGGTTTAACAAATTCGAGAAGTTTTGATTTCCACATTTTCTATATATCTCCTTATATTCATTTTAACGATTATTAAATCAAACGAGTTTTTACCTTAACAGTAACAACGACATGAGGCTCCATTTTTAGTGTGAATGTGCAATCAGAATTAAATTCAAGAGATGCTTTTATTTCAGATTTAGGTTCCTCCTCTAATAAATTAACTATTTCTATCTGTTCGATCTTTAAGAAATTACAGAGATAAATCGTAGTTTCTTCAGTTTTTGGCGATATATTATAAAATCTAAGTATTAAACCATTACCTTCTTCCGTTTTTTTTAACGCACTTAGTACAATATTTTTATTATCAATATCTAAAAAACTTAGCTCTGAGGGCAAATAGGGGCGGGTTTGTTGCCGTTTTGTAGCTGTAAAAGCTGAAATGATCCCAAATGGGGCTAAGACTATTTTATTAGATGCTCTTATTGAAGTTCTCACAATTGCAGGTGCGATCACGTAAAATGGATTATTGAATTCTTTTCCTCTAATATGGGTTTGACTTGCTAACCAATCAGCTTTATTATCCTCAATAACAAGAGAAAGTTCGAAAGTGTATTTACCAATACATTGTGCTTTCGGAGTATTTAAGTCTGGACCGGCGTTGTTTCTTCTCGAAGCGAAGTCGTGTCGCGACAACCATTCAATACAGCGAAGTAAAGTAATTGCTAATGAAATTGTACCGTCATCATTAATAACCGCTTCGTATTCTGGTAAACCCTTGTTTAGAACTGAAAAGGTTCTTGAATCACCACTAACTGATACGAAATCTTTCTGATGGTTTGTAGGTAATGGTTTCTGAGCCCATTTCTCAGCTTCGGGTAGTTCTACATTTCGAGGATTGACATAAAAGTGTCCATCGCTATATACTTTGCTAGATTTGATTTTGGAAGGAAAGAGCACGCGAATTCTGTGATCTTTACTAGCATTTTCTATCTCAATTTTAAAATCTATTCGCTTTATGTCTTTGTAGAGGGTGATGCTTATATCGATTAAATTGGAAACCAGATATTCATCTCTTATATATCTATCCTCCGATAAAGATGACGGCAAATTTAAATTTGCTCTAATTTTAAGCGTTTTTTGAGTTAAGCCATCAATAAAAGGCAAAATTTCCAAAATATTCAAATCTTCTGAAGTGAATTTAAGATCAGTTTGATTTTCGTGTGGTCCTGAAAAATCGTATTCATCTCCCCAATCTCCTACATCTTCGAAGAAACAGATGTTTTCATATGATACCCCTGAAATTTTGTCAAAAACATTAATTTGGCCTTTTAAATTTACATTAATGAGGTAGAATTGATTTTCAATACTGTTTATTTTTAGCTTTAATTCGTTTTCTCTAAGAACGAGTTCTTCGGGTTTCTCCTCTGGAACAATATAATAAACTTTGTATCCACAAGCAGGCACTTCGGCTAAAAATGAACAATAATAACTGATGGAATTGACAACTTTATACCTGGGTTCTTCTTCACTTTGAACGATCTGATACGGAATATTGACATCATCTGAATCAATAATCTTAAAATCTTCTGGGGATTTGAAACCAGCTTTTTTAATGTTAGATAGAACATTGAAATTAGCTATATCCTTCCTTTTCCAGGGAAGAGGGTTAAAAATTATTATGGGAATTTTTCCATCTTCATCGTTAATCGAAATTAAATCGTACAAATATATCATCGTGTTTTTGAAAACTTCATGACCGATTTGTTCTGCCCAATCAAATCTTGTTTCCATTTCATCGTGTACTTGGTCAATTGAACAGCCACAAATAGAGTCATGAGGATGATTTTTAATGAGCCATTTCAAACCCGTTAGAATATAATCTTTAGGATAGTGAAATTTCTTATATTTATCGAGTGCCCAAGTAATAGCAGAAATTGGCTCTGCGTACTTTTCATACAAATATTCGATAGCTGTATTTCTCTGTTTAATCCACATACGAGCTGAAAAAACTCCAGAAAGTAAATGAGCGTATTTTCCGCCCCTCAATTCACCTTGAAATGATTTTAATTTAGGATTATAGCTTAAAACCTTGTCTACATAGTATTCGAAATCGTTTTGTTCTAAAACCCTATCAGGATACAAATCGTTCCATTGCTTTACTATTACCGGAATCTCAGGTTTTGCTTCGTGATGATCTGAACCACTATTTAAAAGTACATAGGGAGTTGCTGTAAATTCTTCAAGTTTTGTGATTACTCTTTTAATTTTATGAAGTGCTGATTTAAATTTACCTGATTTAGGTTTTAAATTCAAATCTGCAACCGAACCATAACTTAACTTCAAAAATATAGCTAATATGGTGCTAGAGTTACCCGGGGAATTCCATAAAAATTCGAGGTTTAAATTTTGGGCTTCAAATTCATTTCCAAAACCTCGCCAAAACAAAACGGAAGGAATTTCGAACCCTTTAAGAATTTGTGGTATTTGAGCAATATGCCCAAAAGGATCTGGAATGTAACCTGCTTTCATAACTCTTCCAAATTTTCTAGCAATTTGGTAGCCGATAAGCAAATTTCTTATTAGAGATTCTCCAGAAACCAAAAATTCGTCGGGTAAAATATACATTGGACCGATAGATAACCTTTTCTCTTTAACATATTTTTTTATTTCATCTTCACGATCTGGACGAACTTCAAGGTAATCCTCTAAGGGGATAGTTTGACCATCGAGAGTAAAATTTTTGTAATCTGGATCTCTCCTTAAGATGTCAAGAAGTTTATCCATTAAAAGAACTAATTTCGCCCTATATTCTTGGAAAGGAAGGTACCACTCTCGGTCCCAGTGTGTTTCCGGGACGATAATTATATGATTAGCTTTCATTTTAAAATCAATAAACAAATTTAATTTAGTTTCCTAATTATAAAAACAAAGGATTGAAAATTTTAAATTTTATTAATATTCTGTTTTAACTAAGATTAATCAAAAACAGATTTTCCAACAACGCTGTAATGGGGCTTTTCTCCTAACAAATTTAAAAGCGTTGGAACCATATCAGTAGTTTTGCAATATGAGAATTCCAATTTAGGGATGTTTGGAGAACCTCCTATGATGAATGGCACGGTCATCGTCTTTTTAAGTCCTACATCGTGAGAGTATGGAGAATTTGGTAAAGATTTTCCATGTTCATAACCAAATCCATATTCACCAACCGTGGATATCATAATATCGCAAGAACGTGGATTCTTAAAATAGCGAGGGATTTGATCTACCATTATAGGAAAATCAATTTTATTCGTTCCTTCTAACCAATCATCAATATTATGAGCTTTATTATCTAAAAGCACAGCGGATTCTTCGTAGGCTTCGTATTTGTATAAATCTTTTTCATCAATAATATATTTTGTTCGTTGATTTTTTCCATGCCCTTCGTATTCAATAATGTTTTTTGAAATTTTTCCTGATTTTTCGTTTAGATGTTCCAGATATATTATCCCTTTGTCAGGCGTGTTATTATCGTCTCGGTAGTACATCATTTTCACACCCGGAATTTTCCATAAAGTTTCAAATAAATTCAATTTCGTCTTACTTGAACCACTTGGAATAAATTCTTTTAATTGTTTAGTAGTTGGATGATGATGCCAATCTTTCCCTGGAAAGTTGAAAAATCCAACAGAACCCATTGTAGCATCGAAATCACCAAATCCTTTTCTAGGTATATATTGCATTAAATCCTTTTCTTTAAAATAAGGTTCAATGTCATACAATTTTTCTGTTTTATAATTTCCATGATCTGAAATAATTCCAATCGCAGTCGAGTCAAGATACCCCTTTTCCTTTAACATTTTAATTAATAGGCCAATAGATTCATCGCATTTAATAATTTCATTAATATATTTTGGATGAGTAAATCCTTTTTTATGCATAAGGTCGTCTGTTTTTGGTATATAAGCAACTGTTACTTTTGGTACTTCTTTGTTTGAAAAGATTTTTTTTGGATCTTTATATATTTCTTCAATCCCTTTTAAGATTGATTGAGTAGTGTATTCTATTGGGGGAATCAATACCGATCCTCGATTAAAAAGGTTCAATGAGCTTAGAAAATTTCCTTCTCCCGCTTGTTCAAAAATTGTCTGACAATTTGGTCCTAAATCACTATTAAATTTTAGGATATGGCTTCCCTTTCCGCCATGTCGGATAATTGGAAATTTTTTTCCTTCTGATGGAGTGTCAGTTCTTCCAACCCAATGATACATTGGTATTCCACTTCCTTCTATAGGATAGTATCCAGAATAAGATCCAATAACTATGTTAGTGTAACAAGGGTATGTAATACTCGGAAAAGAAGTAATACAATTTTGGCACGAAATTCCATTCTCAGCAAGTTGAGCTATATTAGGTAGTTTATTTTGCTTAATTAAATCAAAAAGATGGGAGGCTCGAACATCATCAATAATTATTAAAATTACTTGATTAACTAAACTATTTCGAGGCATAATAAATTTAAAAAAATTATTTTAGTGAATAAATTCGCAATATATTAATAAATTTTTTTTAATGGAGCGTGATTACGGTTACTTTTATTTATTCAAGCGTGATTCCAAAAAGTTTTTGATGTTTAGAATATTTAACAAGACAAATGAGTGAAGCAATTGAAAGAAATTTTATTGTGGGAATCTTAGGGGATAATTTTGATATTAATAATCTAATAGGACAAGCGTTAGGTTCCCCAGGGACAAAGTCAGATATTCTATTTTACAATCGCTTGGATGTAAGCCTAAATCAAGTGTTTTGTGGTTTAACTCCAATCGACTATCCCGAAAAAATTAAACCGCTTTTACAAACTTTAGCTATATCTAATATTCATGTTCTCGCTATAGATTTAAACATTGGATTAAATGCCTCAGTTGGAGAAATATTAGTTGGAATGGATATATTTTCAAAGTTATATAGAACTAAAGTTTTGGTAGTAATAGCTGGAATAAATTCAAATACGAATTGGAAATTACTTGAGACGAGAAAGAAAGTTAGGACGATTTTGGAGAGTACCAGTCTGAAAAACGTACAAATTTTCGAACTTAAAGCCAAACAAGATTATGAAAATCTAAAAAGAATAATTGTGGAGCTTGGGAATGAGTTTCTACAGCTAACTAACGTTAACGAAGGAAACACTGAGGTGTTAGTTGACCACGTATTTCCTGTTAAAGGAATAGGGACCGTTATTCTTGGAATTGTAAAACAAGGCGAAGTCCATAGTGGTCAGATGTTAGAAATAACGGGTTATGAATCGACCGTAAAGAAAGTTATAATTAGAAGTATTCAAAAACACGATAGAAACTTCAA
Organism: Promethearchaeota archaeon; assembly: GCA_030615235.1. Taxonomy (GTDB): domain Archaea; phylum Asgardarchaeota; class Lokiarchaeia; order Sigyniarchaeales; family SOKP01; genus SOKP01. The sequence continues at coordinate 7,560 of JAUWZR010000048.1, read as the reverse complement.
AGTCGCTTATGAAGGTGATAGAGTAGGTCTCGCCCTAAAAGGTAATATTTCCCCCAGAGATATAAGCCGCGACAACATCATTGTTACTCCTGGCATCTTTAAGCAGGAAAAAGAAATAGAAGCCGAAATTTTTGTTAGTCAATTCTATAAACCTAAAAGTGGAATGATTAAATCTAATGACGGATTCCAGTATTACGGGCTAATAAAGTTAAAACTTTCTCCTTTTAAATTTATTGATGGTCAAAACATCATTCCTGGAAAAAGTGGTACTATGAAAATTCGTTTTGATAAATCGGTATTCCATAACGGAGAAGGATTAAAAGGAATTATTACGGAACTAAATCGTTTCGAGAATAAACTGCGAATAGTTGGATATTTTCAACAAACCAAAAAATAAGTCTATGATGATTATTGTTTTCAAAAATCTCATTAAATATTTAAATTGCTAAGAATCTCATTCGCTAAGTTGTTTAAAAGTCCTTCCTCAAGCGATTTAATCGCAACTATGAGTAATTTAAGGTTTAAATTAGTCGTTTCAAGCGAAATTTTCTCTCAAATGATTTCAATACATCAACTTTTTTCCTATAAAAGGTAATCAATAGTTATGTTAAACCCACCTCTCGCAGAGAATTCCTCAAATAACTTTCCATTTCGGACTTTTTTTATTTGAATCATTATATTCGGTTTAATCTTTACAATCAACGGATTCCTTGAGATTAAGTTTTATGAAAGCTTCTTCCTGTTCATTTCTCTGATTCGATTTAATCGATCTGTTTACTTGGGATAAATACTTCATTGCGTTGATTTTACCTTCGTTAATGTTTTTTATAAGTTCCTCCTTACTTAATGCACCAGAAATAGTTAGAGCTGTCTGAAACGACTGATCCGGCTTCAGTGTTTTAAACTCAATTTGTAAAGCAGATAAAATCTCTCCTGGTTGACTGTATAGAGTATTAGATAGATTAAGTTTTTCAGTGCTAATATTGAAATCTTTCGTTAAACAAGTTTCATAATGTGTTGATTTAGATATTGGAGAAAACCCTGCAAATAAACTAGTGTGATCATACTGATAAATTACATCGTTTTTTTCGTCATACCCTGATAAATCGTTATCAAAACCGTCTAGCCCATTGATATCAAAATCAAAGACGAAATATAACGAAAAATCTAATAAATCATAATCTGAAATGTTTTTTATCGTAAAGAATGTATTAATATAGGGAACTTTAGGGCGATTAAATACATCAATGTATAAGCGAATCAGAGCATTTTGTTCACTAAGAGCAACAGGTTTGATCTTTTTCTGTGCGATTAATTTTCTTATGTATTCCCTTATATCAAAATCAAGTGTAATACGATCAATAATAGTTCCAGTTCGACTATTAACCATTTTATAGATTGGAGTTGATTCAACATTTTTTAGGAGTACACCAATAGTCCCTACATTCTTGTTTTTAAGTTTAAAACTAAACCAAGGACCAGCAAATTCTTGTTTTGTCAGTGCTATAAGGTATTTCCCTTTAAATGTTAATTCTTTAATGGAAAAACCCATTAAATAGCCAGATTGGTTTCAAGCAGCTAAAATCTCGTTGAATATAACCTTTAATACTATTTTTTAATAACCTCCTTGAATTAAATTTAAGATAATTACATTATAATTTGAATTAATCTTAATAAATTAAGAATAAGTAAGTAATTTAAAACATTCGTATATTTGACACTAAGCATTTTCAATAAATCGATAAGCAATATAAAGGAACGCTTCGTTGACATTTTCTCCCGTGAGTGCTGATGTTAAAATGTAGTGGAAACCAAGTTCTCTAGCAACTACTTTTATTTCTTCTTCGGTTATTACTAAATCATCCTGTAAATCTGATTTATTACCAACTATCACAACTGGTATATCACGTGAGACAGATTTTTTAATTTCCTTATACCATGTTTTTACACTTACTAAATTATTTAATCGAGTTCTATCTATTACTATAAACGCTGCACTTGCCCCTTCGTAAATCCTATGCCTATACGGTGCCATTGAGGAGATTTGCCCCCCGATATCCCACAAAACAAAATTTATCTTTGTGTCTTCGTCCATTACTAAGGTTTTTTTAGAAATTTCAACCCCTATTGTTGATATATAACTTTCTGAAAACAAATTTTCAATAAATCTTTTTATTAGAGATGTTTTTCCTACTTTAAAATCGCCTGTTAAAATTAATTTTGATGTGAATAGACCTTTTGGTAATTTTCCTTCCCTTCTTTTTGATAATACGCGAATTATCTCCGGTATCTCTGTAGAAATGTTATCAAATCCATCAAGAACGAGTTCTACTTTCCCCGCTATAAATTCAGAATATATTCTTAGCTCTAAATCAGATGTTGTAGGATCCGCTATAGTTGTCAATATCGAATGTGAACCCATCGAGCAATAAGCAAATTTCTTATCTTGCATAGATGTTATATTGAAGAAGTTGCTCTGTGTCTGGAATTCATTTTTTATCCGATCGATATAAATGTCGAGGAACGCTGAGATAGCACCCATCACAGAATCAGATTGTTTTCCGGTTTTTTCTTTGCTATTCGAAGCGATTATAAAACCATCTCGATCGCAAATTGCCACTGCGATAGCACCATCGATATCAAACATATAATTTTCTAATAACGATTCAAGTAAATCAATATTAGGTAATCCTTCCATAGATCTCAACTTCTAAGTTAGTCTTATTAAAAATATTATAGTTTTAAATAATATAAATATAGCTATAAAAGAGATAGAAATAACTGTCTCTTCTGGTTAATCATACAATATTTCATTTTAAGGTAGTAGGGTAGGATAATAGGGTCTTCTCAGAGAAATTGGAATCCAAGTTTTTAGGTTATATCACCATATTATTCCTCTTTTTATTCAAATTATAGCTTCATTATTTTATGTTAGATAATTTACCTTTAAAAGAAAATAGGTCTGAAGAGAAACAAATAGAAGAGATCTTGTTTAGAGCTGTAAACCTTTTTGAAAAAACGGGTTTAAAAGAATTGGCAGAAAAATGGGATAATATCTTGAAAATGTATGTAGGTAAAAAGGTACTAACTAAAAAAGATATATATTATCATTCTAAATAACTTTCTTATTATTTGCTTCTAAAATTTTCGATAAATTTAATAATATAAGTGCGATCCTTATCGTTTAATTGATACAACTCAAATACAAGTGAATCTGAAATTCTTTGAAGATTAACTATTGAGTTTTTATTGATTTTAATGTTTCTAAGTATTCTATTCATATTATCAGTTAATTTTTGAGCTAATATCTTTTCATTTGTAGTTCTAGGCACTTTTAATGGTAATTTCCTTAGCTTTTCGATAAGAATTCGTGGAAAAAATTTCTTGTACGAGCCAAACGATTTAATGAAGTAATAGGATAACAACTTTGAATTTAAAAGACCCAAGATATATGTATTATTAAATTCTGGAACTAAAGAACTATTTATTTTTAGGTTGTAGAACGATTGAGAGGTTATGGAATCTTCGTCATAATTTGCGCAAATCAGATTATCTTGGCTTAACTGACGGATTACGATTCGATTTTTATATATATCTAAATCCTTGTATTTAATGCCTTTTTTGGTCATATCCATATATTTCAATTCGTTTATTATGTATCTATTCATCGAAAAAATAAACGGTTTGAAATCTGATTCAAATCCATTTGGAATCTCATCTACTATTATTTTTTCAATAGAATTTTTATTGAGAATAGACATACACTCCTGACATTTAAGATCTTTACTTGGAAGGGGATAAAATCTTTTACAGTTATCACAAAAAATAACCTTGCCCTCTTTACCTAATTCAACACCTCTGCTCAATCTAATGTTAAACTTAGAGCTTTCGATTAGCTCTTCTAGTCTGGAAAAATTTGTACTAAGATGATTAAGAATTTTGAGATCTTTTTCGTTTAAATTTATTAAAAACTCATAATCCCAATGTTCAATTAAACTTTGAAGAATTTTGTTATCAGGTTGAGATTGAGTTAATGGAAATTTTATTATAATTCGATTATTTTTCCTTTTTAATTCATCTGATTCTTTTTCTAAAGTAAGAATGATATTTGAAACAACAGGCTTATCGAATTGAGAGCCGCTATAATAAATCTCTATTATCTTAGTTGATTCGTATATATATTTTCTTAGAATCTTACGATTTGAAAGCGCGAGTAAGGAATCCGGGATAATATACCCGAGTAACCCGTTTTTTTTTAATATTTTTATTCCTAATTCAATAAAGATCTGATATAAATCATATTGACCCTTGTTTGTCTCCAAGGGAAGTTTTTCAATGATATTTTTATAATCTTGCGGAATGGCTCGAATGAATAAATAAGGAGGATTTCCTACTACATAGTCGTATCTATTATTAAAATTAAGCTGGAGGGCATCTTTGTTGAAAACATTAAATATGGGTATGTCGTAATCTTTGTTATTTTTTATAATAATTTTAATGAGGCTAAAGAGAGTAAAGTAGATGTTGATTTGGCATAAAACACAAGCAATTGGATTTATATCAATACCATATATATTATCTTTAACTTTATTAATGATTTGCTCCGCTTGTTTCGGAAATAACTCTGAGCTTTCTTTCGAATTGGTATGCGTTATTAATCTCTTTGTTAAAATGTTAACTGCTCTAATTAAAAAACTTCCTGATCCACAACTTAAATCAATTAATTTCTTATATTGTATATCGTGCTGGTCTGTATATCCTACGCTTTTTAGTATGTAATCTGCTATTTGAATGGGAGTAAAAAATTCGCCCGTTGTTTTTCTTTGGCTATGAGGGACAGTTTTCTCATAGTAATTTGCTATAAAATCCAGATCGTATTTTTGATCGTTCTTTTCTTTATTACGATAAATTTCTTTTGAATCAATCTTAGTTAAATGTTTGACCATATTATGGAGGAAATCGTTTATTTCTTTATCTTCTAAATCGATTCCATAATGTCTTATTAAGTTTGAAATTATTCCCTTATCTATTAGGAATTTTTGAAAATCGCTCATGAATTTCGGTATTAGGTATAATAAATCAAATTAAATTTTATCAGATTATATTTCTAATTAACCAGAATAAAGTTTTATATTTAATTACGAGTTCTTCAAGAATATGGAAATCAACAAAAGAGAATTTATTGGTCGAATGACCAATAAAGAGAAAAGTTAGTTGAAGATTAGATTTTTATACAAACAATCATGTAAAACTTCATATAAGTTGCTCGACCATTATATGTTTATATCAGACTTTGTCATTCTATTTTGACAAAAAAGTAAACGAAATTCATCGATATCCAACTAAATAGATGATTGCAACCATATTTATAAGTATATTTATTATAATCTACACAATTGGCATTATTCATGTGGTAATTCACAGAGAGAAGTATGACTCCGATACTCATTTCTTAATAATTATAATTTTATATTTAATTTTCGAGGGCATTTATATTGTTTCGTTTAATTTATCAGCTGAGAAAGTCTTCAATACATCTTCTGCGTTAGCATTATGGTACGTTTCAGTACTCGCTCGTATTACTTCCATTGGACAATTTGCTTCGATTCATAATGTTGAACTAAGTAAGGATAGTAAAATAAAAATGTTCTCAGTGATGTCTTATATTTTTATGTTTGGTGTTATAATAAGCCTATTATTCTACCCAAATTCCTTTGCACTAGTAGAAACCGATTTAGAATATTATTTTTCATTTGAAAATGTTGGTTTGCTCACTTCTATTATAATTTTTAATTCTCTCATAGTTATTTTTACCTGGATTATACAAATACGCGGATATAAGAATTTTGCTGACAAAAAGTTAGGCAAATTTTTTACCTTTTTTTTATTACTATTTAGCTTAAGCATTCTCTTCTATACATTGACCATTATTACATTGGATATTTATTACAAAGTAATTCATTTAGTTTTGTATGATGTAAGTATCGGTTATATAATCTATATTATAATAAAAAAACCTAATCTATTCGTAGTTTTTACAAACAAAATCTATGATTTTATTATATTCCATAAATCGGGAGTTCTTCTTTATTCATATAACTTCCAATCAAGAGAAGAAGTTGATGAGAGTCTTTTAAAAGGTAGTATATTAATAGGCATTAATCACATTTTAGCGAATTTATCAGATGTAGAAAATCAAGTTACACATATAAAAATGAAAAATCGTGGAGTCGTATTTAGCTTTAATACTCAATTAGGTTATGCTGCCTTATTAATTGCTAAACATAGAAATAAAATTCTGGAATCTGCTGTAGAGAAATTTATGGTAGATTTTTCCAAAATTAATAAAGAAAACTTACAAAATTTAAACCGTTTAATTGATGTCTCTAAGTTTAGGAATGCTAATAAACTTATAATTAAAAATTTTAGCCACTATTTAACAGAGGATTAAATATTCTAACTACGATAAAGCAAAGTAGAATAAATCTATAGGAATAGCACTTTGAATGTGTTAAAAGGCTGTTTTATTATTGAAATATTCCCTATTCTTTTTTATCTCTTCTTTGAATGGTTCTTGAGTAATTGTTAAAAATGAATGTTTCTTTTTTATTTAGATAGGTATATTTTTATTTTATGCAACTTCGAACTCTCAAAGATTTTAGTATTTCAATAAGTCAATAAGGAGAATTTTTTTACATATTAAAATATGAATTACACGATCTCAACATCTTTAATATTTGGTTATATCTTCATCTTAATCTTAAGCACTTATACAGTAATTCAAATTTTTCGACATCGTAATAAATATGGTACACAATTAATCGCATTCTTAAATATCGCAAATACAGTTATAGCGGGAATTGTATACTCTACATTTTTTATGTTTTCAGTAGTTATTTTTATATCTTATGATATCAATATCTTACTGTGGAAAATATCATTAGTAATTGTTTTCATTACTTTATTAATCACTTCCATAATTTATTCATTTTTTAATGAATACAAAAAAATTAAACTATTTCCTTTTATTTATTTTACTCTTCTTTTTGGACTATTGATTGGCGCTTTAGCAACTCCTGATTCAATAATGTTAACATTAAATGGTCCACCTCCACCCATGTTTTCAATAATGGATCCTTCTAACATAAATTTCATATTTAATTTAGTCACCAGTATTGTAGCGATTCTATTCGAATTGTTTATTACGATTTATTTTCTCTATAGCGCGGCTATAATTCACAACAAAACAAAAAATAAAGAGGAAAGCTCGCCCCTTTTGTTAAATACACTGGTCTTTTCTATTTCTATGATGATGCTGTTGCTTTATATATCACTTCAAGAAACTCTTTATAGAGAAATGTATATTATAATCTCGTGGGTCTCCTCTTTTGGTGTTGATATTATGCTTATTAGGAAACCAGAGATGTTTTTCATTTTACCAAACAGAATTTATTCAGTCAATATTTACCATAAATCTGGGATCGTGCTTTATTCATATAATTTTAATAATACAACAGATTACAAAATCGAATCAGCAAGATGGGGCACCATTCTTATAGG
>JAUWZR010000326.1 GCA_030615235.1 Promethearchaeota archaeon | reverse complement strand
CTTTCTGCGTGAGCTATACTAGTGGGAATATCTTTAGGACCTTGGATAGCTCCTGCTAAAAATACACCACTTACGGAAGTTTCAGAAGGTTTTATCTTAAGATGTTTTTCTAATAAAAATCCATATGGATCTTGAGAAATGTTAAGCAATTGACATAATTCTTCTGTATTTTCAGCAGGTTCAATTCCAACTGCCAAAACGACGAGGTCAGCCTTGTTTTCAAAAAGTCTATCATCTATTACGTCTTCACCCCTAATCAATAATTCCCCAGTCTCAGATAAATCATCTTTAAGAATGGCAGATATATTACTTTTTATAAATCTAATACCAAAAATTTCCTGCGCGCGATTATAGAACTCCTCACAGTTTTTTCCCACTGCTCGTATGTCATTATAATATATATTAATTTCAGTCTCAGGATGCTCCTTCTTTAACAGTACGGCTTGCTTAATTGAAACATTGCAGCATACTTGACTACAATAATCGTGGTGAATCGCCCCATTTCGTGAACCTACACATAGAATAAATGAAACTCTTGTAGGTATCTCCCCATTAGATGGTCTCACGATCTTCCCATGCGTCGGCCCATCGTTATTTAGCAAACGCTCAACCTGCATGGTTGTAACTACATCCAGATAATTTTGATAATTGAATTCACCAAGTAAACTAGGATCAAACGTTTTAAATCCTGTTGCGGTTATTACGGTTCCAACTTTAAATTCGAGATATTCGGATTTTTGCTCAAAATCAATTGCCTCGCGATCACAAGCTTGGGCACACGCTTTACACCCAATACAATACTCCTCTAATATGTTTGGAAAGAGAGGAATCGCCTGGGGGTAAGCTACATCTATAGCTTTTCTAGGAAAGAATGTGTCTTCAACATCAATTGGGCAAACATCTCTACATAAATTGAAGCAACCAACGCAAGTTTCTTCATTAATAAACCGTGGCTTTTTCTTGACTTTTACGGTGAAGCTTCCAACATATCCATCAATACTTTCTACGATACTATAAGTAAATAACTCAATATTCGGATGATCCTTAACTTCCAACATCAGTGGTCCAAGAATACATATGGAACAATCTAGCGTAGGAAAGGTCTTGTCAAAAAGGGCCATTTTACCTCCAATCGTTAAGTCTTTTTCCACTAAGTAAACTTTGTACCCCGCATCAGCTATAACTAATGATGCTTTAATCCCGGCAATTCCACCCCCGATAATTAGGGCCGAAGGATTAACTTCTGTACGTTGAGTTTCTAAGGGTTCGAGAAGTTTAACTTGTTCTATTGCCATATTTATTTGATCTATCGCTTTCGTTGTAGCTTTCTCAGGATTATCGTCATGTACCCAAGAATTTTGTTCTCTAATATTCGCGAAAGATATTAAATACCGATTGATACCAGCTTTTTCTATTGTTTTTCTAAACAAAAATCCATGCAATTTAAAAGAGCAAGCAGCAATTACAACCCGGTCGATCTCTTGTTCTTTTATCTCGCTAGTAATTTTATTTAAACCTAATTCTGCACATAAATATTGATCTCCTATCACATGAACATCGGGGTACTCTCTAAAATGGTCTATTAATTTGCTGTTGTCAATTACTCCGCTAATATTCTTACCACAGTCGCAGATGAATAAGCCAATTTTCAATTTAAACCCTCAAATTTATATTCAATTTTTGCGAACCTATGAGTAATATAAAATGATGTTTATATTAATTGTTCCTAATATGT
>JAUWZR010000113.1 GCA_030615235.1 Promethearchaeota archaeon | reverse complement strand
GTTCCAGGAGGGGAACAATCAGGAACAGCATTATTAAGAACGACACAAGCCAGACCTTTTGGGGCTTGAAGTTTTGTCCAAGAGTCATAGGCTTCGTCAGTATCCATAGTATCCATAATAAAATACCCATATTCGTGCAATCCTAATTCCTCTGCTGTAGCGTCTAATCCCACATACACAACGAACCCCGTCAGTCCATGAATACGAGCATTAACATCCTTATATGCAATTTCCGGTACTTCAGACTGTGGGTAAATTAATTTATTATATGTGAGGATTGGAGAAGCGTTACTTATAACATAATTTGTTTTTATTTTATCCCCGTTAGTAGTTTCGACACCAACTACTTTTCCCCCTTCTACCAAAATTTTGTCTACTCTAGTATTATATTCAATTCTTCCACCAAATTCGCGTATTTTGGCATCAAAAGCGGTTGTAAATCCATGAGATCGATTTGTGGGAATCCATCCTCCCTTTTCAGCATAAACTAAAACCATTGATGCAAACAGTGTAAAGTTCATTCTACTCATAGGAAGTCCTAAATAAGCCCAGTATGCATTTAGAATTTTCTGTGCTTTTTCTGGAATTCCTAATGCATTTTCTACTTCAGTTACTGAATAAGCGGCTGTTTTAAGAAAATTTGAATACTCCTTGAATAAAATTCCCTGATCTGGCTTTCCTTTCGTTTTTCCTATATACGAAAAAGCGTCTCTAATCTCTTTAGCTACATTAAAGAATTTTTCCACTGATTTTCTACTACCAGGTACTTCTTTTTCAATAGTATCAATGAAGTTATCTACTCCAAATTGCATGGAAACATCCATTTCCTCCCCAGGCTTAGTAATAATAAGTCTAAATGCTTCTGGAACTTGAACAAACTCGGTATCTAAATTTAATTTGTCCTCAAACATCTTTCTAATGCTTCCCTTATTCGATTTAGGTCCATAGCTAGCAAGCTCATGGAGTGATGTTTCAAATTCGAATCGTCCTCGCACAAAACTTGTAGCGACACCCCCAGGTAGATTATGCTGTTCTAAACATAGAACTTTTACTCCTTTCTGTGCTAAAAACGCCGTTGACGATAATCCACCATTACCAGCTCCAACAACTACTACATCATATGAGTCTTCAATTCTTTGTTTTTTACTCTCACTCATAATCTCTTTCTCTTTTTTATTAATTTTTTCAGATTATAATTTCATAGTTCTTGATTTATTTTAAAGAATTTAGTAACTTTTCATATTTCATTTGGAATTACCTTGAATACATAGACTGGAGATTCAATTAAAATATTTTAATTTAAATACTTCGTGGTTTCTAATTAATGATTTTGAGGGTTCAAAATTCATTATTAAATCCTTTTGATTATTCTCCTATAATTTCATATATGCTTGATTACACATTTATACAAATAATTGTAAATCATTTCTAATAAAGGAAAATTTAAATTTTGTCATATTGAAGGAGAAGATGGAAAACTTCTTATCATTTCCTTTAATAAAGGGTTAACTTTATCGATTTCATTCGATTCAACAGTTGATAATGACCTGATGTTTACATCCTATATCAAAATTATTGATTTGATAGGTAATTCTTTATCTGATTTAATTCAATAGAGTTTTATTTATTATAGAAAAAAAAAGGAGTTGTTTATTTTTTAATTTATTCTGGTGGCTTGAGCCCCAGAACACCCATTGCTTCGATAACAGACGACATGACTTCGATCTGATATTTATAGCCTTCAATACCCTCTGCGAAAAAAAGTAGCTGTTCATTTGCTTGGGCAAGATATTCTTTAAGTTTCCCTTCTTTTATTTCATCCGCGATTACTACTTTGTATCCTTCTTTGGTTGCAGCGACAGCATTATTTAGGAGTCTCTTAGAAAGGGACTTATCTTCTGGAAATTTTTTCGAAGCTTCAATGAACATTTTTCCCGCCTTAGAGGCTTTAGCATGAGGAAACCATACTGTAGTCATAACTATTACCAACTTTCTCACCTTAAATAGTGTATATTTTATTAGATCCACATCATTTTTAGACAAAAATGACAATTCTTATATGTGTTTTATCAGTATAAAAATGTTACTGAGATCTACTAATGATAATTCTTGAAGGTCTTTAGCAACCATTTTATTATAATAAGATTGAAGTTTACCTATGAAATCATCTTTAAAATCCTCATTATAGATCTTAATTATATCCTTTATTCGCTGAATGGGGATTCCAGCTAATAATGCTTCCCTTATTAATGCTTTCTCTTGATCAGATATTTTAACTCTCTCTTGATTGGACATTTTAACTTTCTTTTGATTGATTTCTGAATCATCAAAATAGACATTTTCATCAAATGTAATTTCGTTAGTATCACACAACGGTGATTTTATTATCGGATTTATGGCACATAATAATTCTTCAGAATCCTTGTTGTCGTTTTGTTGTTCTTCTAATTTTTTAGATTTTTTTAAAAGGATCGATTTTATTCATTTTCCTCTTTTTTACTCATCATTAACATCAATTTGATTTATAATTTATTCAAATAAAGACAGAGTCCCTATTTTTTAAATAATTTTTATAATGATTATTTAAATACTATTATTGATTTTTTCTAATTATTTAAAATAAATTTGTGTTTATAAAAGAATGAAACAATTGAGAAAGTTCTCAATACATGTGTAGAAAAACATATTACCACCGGCTTCTTCAACGGTTTCTTCTCATCTGTCAAGAACCAGCATGTCAAGGAGACCAAGTGCATAGCCATGGGTGACTCCTACTGCGAGTGGGAGTTTAGATAGTGTGTTGAAAGAGGCCTCATCGACATAATATAGGTGTAGTTGTTTGCCAATCGATCCTGATTTCCAGAAGAAAAGGAAGAAAGTCGGAAAAGAGAAGGGTATAGCTATTTGGGGTCCTGTGGACCCACCTGAGAAACTTGGTATATATGGAACTTATATAGCGATTGACTGGGATATTTGCACAGGTTGCGGTGTATGTCTTAAGGTTTGTCCACAGCAGTTGTACGAGTGGGTGGAAACTTCTGGTCATCCAACCTCGGAGAAAAAAGCCTTTCCTGCCAGAGAATTAGATTGCGGACAATGCTATAAGTGTGAAACCAAGTGTCCTGAACAAGCGGTAAGAATCGTTTATCCACCGCTAACTGCCTGGCTGAACTTTCTCTCATATTTATTTGTTTTGCTGATGCCTGCACAGGTCATAGGGGGTCTCATTTATGGGGCTTTATTTGGACCTTATTTGGGCCTCAAAATTCCATTTTATGTTGGATGGGTGGTCTTGGTGGTTGGTTTGCTCTTGCTTTTCTCTTCTCTTCTATATTTCAGAAAGAGGGGTGAGCCTGTAAGGGGAAGAAGCCTCATGTGTACTACATTTCTTGTTGACAGCGGAACCTACGCTATTGTTCGCCACCCGCAATTTCTGGGCATTGTACTGTTACCGTGTGCCTCTATTCTAATCTCTCAACATTGGTTGACTGCGATTATTGGTGTTCCTATAATTGTGTTGTTGTTTATATTTGTACAAAAGGCGGAAGAGGCACTCGCCTTGAAGTTTGGCGACGACTACAAACGCTACATGCAAAGGGTGCCTAGAATGAATCTGTTGCTGGGGATCATGCGGCTATTAAGGCGTAAGTGGGAGAAAGTAAACCATTAGGAGCAAAATCATGTTGCTTATACCAGAGTTTGAGTTGGGCTTGTGGAACGCTTGGATTCTTACGCTTTGGCTCCTGTTGCCACTTATCGTGCTAAGCTTGGTCATAAAGAGTCCGGAGACCGAAGAAGGTGAATCTAGCACTGTCTTTAGTAAGACAGAGAGGATTGCCTTCCTTGCCTATCACATCATGGCGTTTCTTATCATCATATACTCCGTTTTCCTGCCTCTGAAATTGGGCGCGACATGGCTCTATGCAGGTCTTGCCATCTACTTGTTGGGCATGATCATGTATATGATTGTGTTGGTGAGCTTTGCTACTACTCCACTTGACCGAGAGCCAGTTGTAAAAGGCCTCTATCGGTACTCAAGACACCCCACGTATGTTGTCTCATTCATAGTGTTCATTGGTGTGGGAATCGCTTCCGCTTCATGGCTGGTTCTACTGCTTTCCGCCCTATACATGGTCCTTATAGTCATAGCTGTACCAGCGGAAGAGCGCTTCTTAGTGCAGCAGTATGGCGACGCCTATCGCCGGTATATGGATAAGACCCCAAGATGGATAGGAATACCGAAATCAAGAAAAAGTGACTAATATGCTCCTTCAATAGATCGGCAACCTTCAGCCAGCACCAAAAAGCCTTAGGATTACCCTTGCCAAGGCTAAACCTAGAATTAGGGCCCCACCGATTATTAGAAGTATTCCCCAGAAATAGTGGTGAACCCTATCCAGCTTGCCAAAGTCTGAGACATCGTCGAAGAGCAGCACGGCTCAAGCCACCAAGCAGGCTACTCCACCCGCTAAAATAGGCTAGTTCTCCTTGATGTCTTCAAACAGCTTGTTGTAGCGCATCTCCTCCTTTTTTTCGGACAGTTTCTCAGCTGATACAGATGAAAATGAAAAATTTTTAGATAGAATATTAGAAATTTGGGATTATAGGATAAAAGAAGCAAAGAGTAACCAAGAACTTACTTTTAAAAATAAATACGATGAATTTCACTGGTTTGGGTTATTATTTGAAAAACTTGACTTATATATGTTTTATCTAATAAATATATTACTAAGATCTAATTCTTTGCTGGTGATGCATAACAATAAGCACAATTATGCCTACACCGAAAGATACCCGAATACCCCCCAATATCTTTAGATTTAAAACAACCACAACCCTTTCGTTGTCCTGTATCTTTGATTTTTTTAATTTTCTCCCCTATTAATCGCTCAATTTTATTGGTGTCAATACAGTGAGCTTGTTTTATTCCCGATGTGTCAATCAAATCTGGTTGACAGCAGGCTTCCATTTGCATGTTGTATTCATTACAAATTACTAATAGAGAGTTGAGAATTTCCCTTTTCTTGTTTAAGGGTGGATCAACGGGGATATAACCTCTCTTTTGCATGCGATTATTCACTTTTGAATAGATCGTCGCAAAGGAAAATATCATTTCTTTCAATCCAAGGGAAGAGACCTTTTCTATAATATATTCGAATTTATCTAGATTACTTCTTATTCTTTTTTCGTCCTGTGTTTTGTACAAAATGATAGGATCAAATCTATAACTTATAGCACTTGATCCAAACTCATTGATCAACCAATCTAACTGAGAAAATCTCTCTTCTAAGGAAATCTTAAGATTTTGCTCTAATTCAGAAGGCGAGTTAATCGTAAATTGAAAGTAATGTCCCTTATAAGATTTAAGTACTTGCGGATGTTTTTCGTACATCGTTATCCAATCTCCAAAATTCTTGCTCCACCACACCCAACACTTTACATCCTTATTTTTAAGTGATATTCTCGACACTTGCTTTCGATTGAACGGATTAACCACATCTACATAACCGACTTGAATTTTATCAAATACCCAATCCATTAGAAATGCCGGTATGTCTGTTCTACGAGAACAAGAAATTATCGGGGATTGTATAATTTTACCGAAATTGTTTGATTTACTATCCATTCTTCACTTAAACTTTATTTATTAGATTAGTACTCCAATAAGATAAGACAATACTCATACTTGCTTATTATAAACATAATTCTATTCTAATTCATTTTAAAAATCCATTGATTCTCTCTTTTAGTATTTAAAATTATTCTCCTGATAAATATAATGTCATTGCTGAAACAAATAAATACTTCTTATCTTCTATTGATAAAAAATCATCGTTATCTACATTTGACAAATCGCTAATCGAAGATTTAAACTTTCTTTTAAATAATTCATCAAAAATCATTAAGTGAGGATTCATAAATACGTCGCCCTCACTGACTCTTTCTCTAAGATATCGTCTGAATATAGGTTCTAACCATATTTTGAACGGGCCAGGGCTATGTTCAGCCTTGTGTTTTATTTTAAATTTGGAATTAAGATTAAGAATAACACTATAAACAGTTTCACATATTATTCTCACTTTCTCTTGGTTTTCCTTATAAAAAAAGTCAATAGGGACAGGAAGACGCATATGTAATAACAATCCTTGCCCTTTCCTAAAGTTTATATGTCCATACCCAAAAATAACTTTATGAAAACCGTTCTTAGTAAATATATCATTTATCATCTCAATAACTTCTGGTAAGTTTTTTGGTTCGCTTAGTATATCTTCAAACCCGGGAAATGCGATAAAATTCGATGATCTATCTTCTGACTGGATTAATAATGCAAAAATTGACCGTTCTTGGAGATAATCCTGGAATTCTTCTTCGCTTAAGATATTCCATTCACAATGAGCTTCACTCTTCATAGAATCAACAAATTTGTCAACCAAATCTGCAGAACCTTTAATAAGAACTGCCCATTTGATGTGCTTATCCTCAACATTTTCTTCTCCAAGTTCATTAAATTTTCCAGGGAGGTGTTGGGCAGATATTACAAATTCACTAACCAAGGGAAAAATTTTTGAATCTAAGACAGATTGCAATCCATTAAAAGCAAGGGCTATACTATAACCATACAAGATGGCTTGTTTTAAGTTAGTTTCTGGACGGTATAATTTGAAAGTTGCGCTTAATATCACACTGAAATAACCATTTCCACCAATAATTTTCAAGAAGAGTGGATCTTTTCTATCTACTTCCGCCAATGCTCCATCTGGTTTCATAATCCGAATTGTTTCCACCCAATTTTCGACAGAACCAAGTTTTCCGGAAGTTATTCCACTTGCATTTGAAGCTATAAGACCTCCCACTCTTACTGGTAACTTATAAGAACTTGCGGGTTGGACCGGAAAGATTAACTTACCTTCACTTCTGAGGAGTGTGTATTTAATTAGATCTGATACTAACACGTTTTGATTGACTCGAACGGTATTATTTTCAAAATCGAATCGCATTGGTTCTTTATAGGATTGAAAATCGACCATATCAATAATTATACCGTAATTACTGTATCCTCCAGAAAGCCCTGTTTTCCCTCCGGCAAATGTAATTGGGATATTATATTTCTGTGAATTCTTTAATATAACTCGTAATTGGCTTTCTACCTTCGGTCTAAACAAAATATAAGGTCTAATATGTAGATGTGATGTATCTCTTATAACGCTTGCTTGAATTGGATCTCCTACAAGCATCACATACCCCGATTGGATAGATTGATAATTGGTTTTGAGATATGCTAGTGTGAAAAAACCTTCCCTTTCCATATTATTTATAAATTTATCCCATGGTAAACGATTTTGAAGGTCTTTGATTAGAATTAGAGAATTCATCTGGATTGAATTAATTGTTATGATTATAAATATGACTAATTTAATTATTTAAATCTTGTAATATTTAAGATTAATATGATTCCTTCAATTGAATGGACCATCGATAACAAAGTAAAGATAATTGACCAGACCAAACTTCCGCATAAACTTGAGTTTTTAGAGTTTGACGATTTTAGAGCCGTAGCTAAATCTATCAAAGTCATGAATATACGAGGTGCGCCGGCAATAGGAGTAGCAGCAGCAATGGGTATAGCGTTAGCTACAATAGAATATAAAGAATTAGCAAAAGATAATTTCCTCAATAAAATGGAGGAAGCTGCTGATGTCATACGCAGTACCAGACCTACCGCTTCTAATCTTTTTTGGGCAGTAAATAGAATCTTGAAGATAATCAAAGAATTCCCCGATAATCCATCGAATATATCTGATCTTGTCGTTGAAGAGGCAAAATTAATGGCGCAAGAGGATATTAACATTAATAAAAGGATCGGAAAAAATGGCGCTTCCCTATTAAAAGATGGAGATGTCGTTTTAACTCATTGTAACGCGGGATCTTTAGCTACGGTTCAATATGGAACAGCTTTGGCACCTGTCAGAGCAGCAATTGAAGAAGGTAAAATTATAAGCGTTATTGCTGACGAAACACGACCAAGGTTACAAGGTGCGAGATTGACGGCATATGAACTTCAATATGATAATATTCCTGTCAAAGTAATTTCGGACACATCATCAGGATTGTTGATGATGCTTGGAAAAGTTGATAAAGTAATTGTCGGGACCGATAGAGTTACATCAGATGCGGTGTTTAATAAAATTGGCACATATCTAGTAGCATTAGCTGCAATGGATAATAAAATTCCTTTCTATGTTGCTGCTCCAACTTCTACTCTCTCACTTCAAGAAACAATTAAAGATGTTACAATTGAACAAAGAGACAGTAACGAAGTATG
>JAUWZR010000105.1 GCA_030615235.1 Promethearchaeota archaeon | reverse complement strand
AAAGAATCTAAAGAGAGATTATATATTTTTTTTCTAATCTCAGTTTTCTTTTCTATAATTTCTTTAATGTAATTTGAAATTTCTATTCTCTTACTTCGATCAGTTGGAAATGGTAATTTAACATCTAAAATTCTATTACCGATGGTAGAAATTGTTCCCTGCACAAATGTTATTGCTCTAATCTGTTTTTGAACAATATCTAGGTTTAAAAGGTGTAAAATAAGATATGAATCGAAGTTTTCCCTATTTTCAAGGATTTTAATTTGGAAAATGTGACTCTGAATAATGATCCTTGTGTCTAATTCAGTAATAAACGCAGTTTTCCCAATAAGATTTGGTCCACCATCTTTAACCAAAAGAATGTCCCCAACTTCTATATTCTGCTTGACCTTAAACTGAGTATAAACTTCTTCAGAGGTTTTCTTATGGGAATCTAAGTTAATTTCCCAATTGTTTATTTCACTGGTTCGTATGAAAGGAATAGAGCCTAAACCATAAACTTTAGAACCAATTTCGTCACCCCTGGGAAGAAAATCTTTATTTTTTGTGTATATTATTTTTTTATTAATTAAATCACCGATAGAAATTAATTGAAAATTATTATTATTTTCAAGAGTCTTTAGAGGTTTTTCTACGCCAATATAATAAGAGGGGATAAAAATATTATTTTTAATCTGGCTAAAATTGATTTTAAAGAGTTTTTGCTCCTTTTGGTGGTTAAAATCTTCTATATTCTTTAATTCCGTATGGAGATCGAGTAAATCATCATTTATAATAGGATTTTTATCCTTATCTAATTTCTTAGTTCCATCTTTATTCAAAATATATTGAGTTTTACCGTCTTTATCGTGCCCCACATTATCTATAATAGCAAAATCAATCTTATAATCATCTGGAATGTTTATGAGTTTTTGAAAAAACAATATTGAGGTTTTATTACAAGTATAAGGTTGAAATGTATTTTGATCTAAAGAAATTATACCTAAAATTTTCCCGTTTGATTTAAGGAATTCCCATATATATCTATTTGAGGAGTTTCCAAAGATTCCTTCAGGTAAAACAATTCCTAATTTTCCACCATCCTTAAGGAGTTGAACACATCTTTCAATAAATAAGATCTGTGGGGGTTGTTGTTTAACAATCTTATCTTGTTTTTGCCAACTTCCATCAATATTCTTCCAGATATGCCCGAATTCGTATTCGTTTAGTAATTGTTTATTATTTATTGGAATTTTTGCCCCAAATGGAGGATTAGTTAGTATAGAATCAAAATAATTGTTTTTTATAATTTTTTTGGCTTGATCCCGATAACTAACGAAATCTAGCGAATCTTCACAGAATACATTAGATTTACCACTACTTAAGATTTCTAAGTATAGTTTACAAATTCTTGCTAAGAATAAGTCTTTATCTATGCCATATAAGTTAGAAATTACCTTTATTTTTTTCTGCTCATTATCTATCTTGGACCATAGTAACTCCTTTGTTTCAAGAAGAAATCCACCATGTCCACATGCAGGATCTAATACTTTTGAATCTTCTTCTGGATCTAAATAATTTACCATAAATTTTACGATATTAGAAGGTGTAAAGAATTGCCCACCTTCATCTTTTAACATTTTACTTACAAAAATTTCAAATGCATCGCTCAAAATATCTTTAGATGATTCAAGAAGTGAAATGTGTTCCAGTTCTTTAATAATTATGAATAACAAATCCTTATTCAAAGTGATTTGCTCGTTTTCTCCCATTATATCGGGATATTTCTTCTTAACATTCAGGTGAAAAAAGGTTTGAATCCGCTCAAGTAGCCCTTGTTCTGTTTCTCCTTCTCTTGTATAGATGTCCATTTCATCTTCTGGGGACTTATTTATTTCGTCAACTAATTTACACAATAAAAGATTGATTATTTCTTTAGAACGTGCTCGAGTGTCTGTATCAACATATTTTAATTTTCCATATAAATGATTATTAATAGAAACAAAAGTTTTCTTTAGATTTGGAGACTTTTTTAAATCTCTTTTTCTAATAAGGTTGCTCTTATTCTCTTTGGTAAATTCTTCTGGAGTTTTAGGCATTTTTAATTCTTTTCTCACTTGATATAATTATTTTTAATTGAGAGAAAATAAATTTTATTCATGATATTTTAATACCTTAGATTTTGTAAAACATAATTATTCTTCAGTTTAAAAACGGTTTTGAACGATAACGCTTATAAGAACTCATAAGTTGAATGCTTCTGCTATAGATTATAATAATCTTCTGTAGTAATTTATATTATCATCTCCGTAAGATTCCTCAAACAAAACTAGAAAAATATCACAATCTTTAAATCATCGTTAAAGCTAATTAACCTTAGCAAACTTTAGATGTTTTGCTATTCAAGAAACATCTTGGAGAGAACAAATTAGCGGAAATTGAAAGAATCTAACAACTAAATTAGCATAAAAATTAGAAGAAATTGAAAGGTGAAGAAGATTGGTTGAAAAAGACGACTCAAAAGTGTTTATTGGTAAAAAGAGAGCAATGGACTATGTCATGGCGGCTATGATTGTCTTAAGCAAAGAGCCAGTAAGGATTCTCGCCCGTGGGAGATCTATTTCCCGAGCGGTAGATGTTGCGGAAATTCTTAGAAATAAGTTTTTCAAAGGAAGTGAATATGGAGAAATTCTTATTAGCACGGAGACTTTTAACAATACTGATGGCACTAATTCAAATGTCTCTTCCATAGAGATAGAACTTATACCACCTAAAAAATAAATATTCTGTAAACAGCATTAATTACTGGAGAAAATCAGGAGATTTCTCACAACTTTTTTTTATTTTTAATTACTTTTCCAAGAATTTATAGTGGCTTTCATCAATAACCGGTTGGTATCCTATCTTTTGATATATACTATTTGAGGTTGGATTACTCAAATCTGTAAAAAGAAAGCAATACCTATTCCCTATTTCTAAAAGGTGTTTACTTAATTTTGCCACGCATTCAGTCGCATAACCCCTTTTTCTCAAGGGAATTGGAGTATAGACGAAGTTCACAAAAATACCATTCGGAGTTTTACCTGCTTCCCTCGCCATTGAAACAGGTTCGTTATTTTCAAATAGTAAATACGTACGGCTTCTACCCAGATCAAATTCTTCTCTTAATTTCTCAATCATTCTTTGAATATCGTCGTCAGTTGTATCAATCAATGCCTCCTTCATCATTTCACCTGTCCATTGGAACACTGTTTCTTGAAGAGTTTTCGGAGCAACTGAGAATTTTCTGTGTCCAAGAGTTTCTTCTGAAACTTTTACTAACTGGTATATCCTCTCTTTCCGAAATAAATCATATTTTAAGGAATTTTTTTCACACCATTGCTCAGCAAATAAATCTGCTGCTGCTTTAAAACTTAGTACTCCTGGAAATTTTTCACCTCGTTTTTTGAGTTCTCCAGTAAGTACTTCGATTGTGCTTAAATTATCAGTATAGGATATCAGTAGATCGTGTGGTGGCGTCCTTAGGACTATCAACTTTACAATTTTAGCGTCAGATAGCGAAAATAAAAGAGGCTTCTCCTCTCCATATGTATCTAATTTTTTTTTAAGAGAATTAAGGATAGATAACGGGAGATTATTTTCTGCTTCGTGTTCCAACAGAAAAGGAAATGCTACTTCATAAAATTCATCAATATCATCATAAAACCTTGACTCCATGCTCTTATATGAAGATTTCCTAATTAATAAAGATTAAAGAAATGTTTCGTTTATTACTAAATAATATTTTCTTTGAGACTAATAAGCTGCTTCTCAAAATTTTCAATATCGGCTTTTAAAATGGTCTTAGAATTAATTTTCTCTATTATCCCAACGAAATCTTTTATAAGTGGATGCTCCAAAACTATGCAAGTTTGATTCAAAGTATTAACGTCAACTATAAGAGCTGATTTTAAAATCTCGCCCATACCAATAATATCTTTGAATAATAATTCATTATCTTCGGTATACGATAAAATTACAATATCTTCTAATATCTGCGAGCCGTCGTTTTTCTTTATTACCTTAAATTCACACATACGAAAAATTCCTCCATAAATTTAATATTAGCACCATTTAAATTGGTTAAATCAAATAAAACCAAATTTTTTAAAATACGGTTAATAAAATAAAATAAAGCAATTATTTAAAAACTTACATGTAAAATCTTTAACAGAGGAAATTGATGAAAATATGGCAAGACCATATCAAAAAGCAAACATCCCAGGACCTGAGCAAGGAACCAGCGTTTACGATCCTAAGGTCATGGCAAACATCTTAAAGGACGATAAAAAGAAGGTTTTTGTCATTGGTTCCGAGTCTTTAACTTGGGAACTTGGTGGAAAAAAAGTAGTCGACTATTTCATCGAAGTTGCGAAGAAAATAAATTGTCACATCATATCTACAGGCCATACTTACAAATTTCTTAAAGATAAGATCCCTATCGATAAATTATGGGACATGTCATTAATAAATATAACCGGTAGATTAGTTGATAAAGATTGGAAAGGTTTAGATGGCGAAGGACAATATGGTATGGCTATTTTTGGCGGGCATCTTGTATATTATGTGAGTCAAACTTTAAGTCGATTAAAGAACTTTCAAAATCACTTACGACTCGTTGAATTGGATAAATATTCACATCCAAATGCCAGATTTAGCCTTCCAAATTTGAGTGACAACGATTGGAAAGATTTTTTAGAAAAGTTAATTGAAAATTTATAAAATTAAATTATTAATAAGAACTAAGAGGAGATTAAATAAATGAGTTTTTCAGACATGCCTGTAGATGTCGGTCCAGTTTACGAAGGGGAACGCATCAGGGCTAAGCAAATGTATGTAGAATTAGGCGGTCCCAAAATGGAAAAGCATTTCGAGTTAGTTCGAGTGAAACCTGCTAAGGAAATCAAAGATGGAGAAGTAATAATACATGGTCCTGATCTTAAAGACATGGAACAGGGTTCAACTCATCCAATTGGAATTCTAGTTGAAGTTTCCGGACCAGAGCTTGAAGAAGATCTAGAAGCAGTATTCGAACGACGGATTCACGAATTCTGCAATTTTGTTAATGGAATTATGCATCTCAACCAACGCTATACTAATTGGATGCGCATTTCTACTTCTGCTTTCAATAAAGGTTTCAATTCTTTCCAAATGTTAGGCACAATTCTAATTAGACTTTTCAAAGCCGAACTTCCTATAATTGAAAAAGCTCAGGTAACATTATACACTGAAGCGAAAGATATTGAGAAACCTCACGAATTTGCGATGAGTATTTACGACAAAAGAGACGAAAGAGCTCGAACAATTCACGACGAAGATGTAGATATGTTCTATGGATGCGTTTTATGCCAATCCTTCGCTCCTACTCACGCGTGTTGTATCACTCCTGACCGAACGAGTTTATGTGGTTCAATTAATTGGTTTGACGCCAGAGCTGCTGCGAAGGTAGATCCAAAAGGACCTTTATTCGAAATCCCCCCTGGTGAATGCTTAAACCTAGAAGCCGGAGAATATGCTGGAATAAACGAAATGATAAAAAAGCGCTCGTTAGGTGAAATTGAAAGAATTTATCTATTTTCAGGAATGGAATTCCCTCATACATCATGCGGTTGTTTCGAAGCTATTGACTTCTATATTCCTGAAGTAAATGGACACGGAATTGTCGATCGAAACTATAGCGATGTAGCAATTAACGGGCTTCCGTTCAGTGCGATGGCCAATCAAACTGGCGGGGGAAAACAATTACCCGGTTTTAATGGCATCAGCATTCAATACATCGTATCACCGAAATATCAGCAATATGATGGCGGAATTGAGACTATTGTATGGATGAACAAGGGAGTAAAGGATAGAGTCGAGGAATTCCTTCCGAAAGACCTTTTACCCAAAATCGCGACTGAAGAAGATGTTCCCGATATTAACAACTTAAAGAAGTGGTTAGAGGAAGTGGATCATCCAATAGTGAAGACGTGGGCGGAAGCCTTAGGTGAAGAGGAGGAAGAGGAATGGGAAGCAGAAGGCGCAATGGTTCCAATGGGAACTGTTGGTATGACAATTCCTGGAGTAGGTGGAGCAGGTGGATTCAAGATCATTTTAAAGAATTGTAAAATTCATGCAGAATCAATCATAATCAAAAAGATTGATCCTCGAGCCAAACGGAAGAAATAACTAATCTTTTATTATTATTTTCTTTTTACTATTTTTTGTAAATTTAGCATTTTAAATCTTAGACTTCTTTATTTTTAATTAAAAAAGCTGAAATTAGGGGATTTGAAATAGTTAATATTGTTTGAATTTTTGATGATAAATCAATTACATAACTCTGAGTCAGACCAAACTTTTCCTTTCATGGATTTAATAAGTCATGTGATTAGACAATTACTAAGCGTGATTCTTACCACTATTAATGCTTACTTCTTTAATCGATATAAAAACCTTAATTCCTAAGCGTTTAAAGCGAAATTATGATGTTGTAAAATCAATGATATTTTATGTCGTTAAAACTTACATCGATATCTTGAAACATTCGATCTTCTAGTGTTGGTTATATTTAAACAATAGAGTTTTTAAATAAAATCAAAGAAGTTATAATTAAATAGCTTTATTATATTATTTATCTAAAGTTACGGCTTTTCTGTTCCTAAAATGAAAAAATCTAATCCCTCAAAAAGAAGAAATAGAAGAAGTTCCATTATCTTTTTATTGATTTTGGTCTTTCCTTCGGCAATAACCCTCTCTCAGTTTTTTATTAAAAGTGATAGACCGGTTACCGCAAATATAATACTTCTCAATGATTATAACTCTACGCTCGACCTCACACATCTTCCCAGTATTAATCAAGTTTCTTGGGACGATCCTAAAACGGAAATGTTAATAATAACTCCCAACGACAGCCAATACATTGACGCAGTCGAGCCCCTAAAAGAATGGAGAGATAGCATCGGGGTAAAAACTCAAATTCTTTCGAATTTTTCCGAATACGACGGCGCTGACACTGCTGAGAAGATTAGGAACATGATAAAGGATTTTTACGACAGAGAAAACATTCGATGGGTTCTTCTAGCCGGCGACGCTGAAGAGAGTTTAATTCCCATAAGATATGTGTATAATCCTGATACGGTTTTAAATGATGAAACAGAGAAAGTTGGTTCAAGTACTTTAAAACCTACAGATTTTTATTATTCCGCGCTTGCTGGTACTTGGGACGAGGATGGAGATGGATACTACGGAGAATCGGTAGTATATAACAATAATGGAATTGATGAGATAATGTGGATTCCAGATGTATACGTCGGCAGACTCCCTGCGAGTAACCCATCCGAGTTAGCGTACATGATTAATAAAACTTTAAAATACGAAAGTGATCCCTATAATGGTAGCTGGTTGAATCGAATGCTTTTAGCAGGTGGTATCTCGTCGTATTCACCTCCTGAAGACGAAGCTCGTTTGATGGAACAAATTTGGCAAAACTACGCAATCTCAGAAATCAATTTTACTCATTTAGCAAAAACTACATCGAGTTTTACGCCAACCGTTCCAGCACCACCAAATAATCTTACCTCTCTTAATGCCACAAGTTTTATTAACGAATTTAATTCAGGTTGTTCCACGGTGTTATTTGCTGGTCATGCAGATCCACATGTGCTAACAGATCAAAGCGGTACAACATATTATGATAATTTGGATGCTTTAGCAAGCAAAAATGAGCACATGCCCTCCTTGTTTTACGCCGATGCATGTACAACTTCCTCGTATGATATAGCATATATCACAGAGGACGACAGTATAGGAGAAATACTTATTAAGCAAATCAACTCTGGCGCTGTTGGATTTATTGGCGGGCTTCGCGTTACTTGGTATTGGGAGTACGATTATGATTTAGAAAAGCTTAATAGGGGTAACGCTAAGCTGTTTTGGCAGCAATTTTTTGAAGAGAAAAAGTTTAGACAAGGTCAAGCATTATTCGATTCAAAAGTAGCGTATTTAGAGAGCGATTTATTCACTGGAGACAGAGAAGATAGAAGTACAATTCGATATGAATATGAAAGAAAAAATGTTCTGTCTTATAACTTGCTTGGAGATCCGATAGTAGATATTTACACCAAGATACCCATAAATGTTCAAAATCCATTTGAAGATTATTACTTCTCAGGGCAGATGATAAACGCATCAATTAAAAACGTTAATTATCAACCTGTATCTTACGCTCGAGTCCATTTAAAATCTTCTAATGGCAGTTATCATACGGTATATGCCGACAAGAACGGTGAAGTTATCATTAGGTTGCCTGATCGCCCGTACGAAAATTATAGTGTTGTTATCACGGGTCATAATTTAATCCCCTCTAACTTTAGCTTTAAAACGATTCCTGACACCATCCAACCAGAAATTGCGAATGTATATTGTTTTCCCCTTAAGCCAACTGTTTCGGACAACATGCAGTTCGATGTAAGATTGAACGAGAATGAATCGGGTATAGAAAGTTTGTTTCTCTTAGTTTCCACAAATGATATGAAGACTTACGACTTCCACCAATATCTCAATATGTGGAACCAGAATCGAAACAGATTTAGTTTTACGTTAAATAAGTTGCTCCCTGGTGATTAC
>JAUWZR010000284.1 GCA_030615235.1 Promethearchaeota archaeon | reverse complement strand
TTTATGTTAATGAAAACAAAAGTTAGAATAGTAGCCTCAGACTTCCTTGATTATTTCATCTTTTAGACATTAAATCATTTTTAGTTTGTCATCATTGGCTCTTGTGCAAATCTCTATAATTTAAAGAATTAGATTAATTTTAATATTACAATAATTTATTGGTCACGAAATAGCATACTTTTAGCTAAATTTCGTTCCTCTTTACAATTGGGACATATCCAAGTTGCATCGTTTTTTTTTATCGAATTTATGCACACATCACAAACAAACGTGTCGCAAATGCAGTAATAGCATCTATCGAGTATATTTTCACAGTTTTTTCCACATATATAACAATTTGGAGGATTTTTAGACATAACTATAATACGATTTAAATTCTTTTATAATATTCAATATTATGTTTATTATTAATTAAATTTAACAACATTTCTGAAGATAATGGATAAACTTAGGTCACGATTTCAATTACTTGCCCTGTTCATAATATTCTTTATATATAGAGCGATTTCAGCAATATTTTACAATAATTTTCCAGAATTTATACTTTGGTTGCTGTTCTCTATAATTTACGCGATCTCTCTTATCATTTTATATATAGTTCTCAGACAAAGAGAAAAGCGTTAGATTTATTCCTTATGAGATAAGTAATAGGCGAATATAAATTTCGGGTCGTTTTAGTTCATTTACTTTTTTTTTTAAAAATGTCAGGGATTAAACCCTCTATTCCTAAGCTTTTTAACACACTATCCTTGATATCTACTTGTACTCTCATGTCTTGCATTACTTTTAATGTATCTCCTAAAGTTTTTGAAAAAGTATCGCTCATTTCCTTAATACTGTCTGATGTTAGCTTTAGAGATTCCCGTATTGCTAAGTTAGTTTCATGCAATTCAGCTGTTAACTCCTCCATTGACTTTCTCATTTCTGAGAGTTCTTCTTTCAGTCTCATTTTTATTCGAGAATAACAATTATTCTAATAATCTTCTTAAAGTAAGTTTGATTTAAAGGTTTTTTTTATCTATTAATAGTATTATCAAATATAAACAATAGTCTTTTAAGAATCCGTTATTATATAAAATCAATAGTAAAAGAACTCTTGTGATTATTATATCAGAATGGAAAAGCAGAGTTAAAAAGCCAGTTTCAGACGAATATTATTGTACGGGCTGAAATATTGCCGATGGATTTATAAAAATAATCAATTTATTAAAACAAAAACGTAAAGAAAAAAGAGAAAAAAAAAAAATTAAAAAAAATCTCATAGATTAAATCAAAAATTTTAGGATTTTATCTAAAGTTCCGCAAGAGCTCGAGATTCTACCAAAATTTAAAACAGAAGAAATCACAGAAATTTTTCTGTAAAGGATTTTCCTTATTTAATTCTTAGCGATATTATTATTTTATATAAAAAAATAATAAAAATAGAAAACAAGTCTTACTTTTAACAATGTTTTTATATGTAAATTGACACTAAACCGGTTTTTTAGCACCTTCTCCGACTTTCCGGTAAGTGAAGCCTATTTCTTCAACAGTTTTCTTATCAAATATGTTTCTTCCATCAATAATAATTGGAGTATTTACTCTTTTTTTAAGATCAACCAAATCTATATCGTAATATTCAGAATGATTCGTAGTGAAAAGTAAAACATCTGCATTATCAACAGCTTCGTTAAAATCGCTTGTAAGTTCAGTAAGATTATAATCTCGCTTTATTACAAACGGATCATGTGCTAAATAGACGATATTGTGTGAATGATATCTCGTTTTTAGGATTTTTACAATATTTTCAGTCGGGGTATTTCGAGTATCGTCCGTATTTGCCTTGTAAGAAACGCCTAAAAAAGTGATTTTAATATTGTCTACTAACCGATGTGAATCTCTAAATACATTTTCCATCAACTCGATCATATGATATGGCATGAAATCATTTAGTTTTCTCGCATCAGGAATTATTTTCATTTTTGATTCGTTAATTCTTTCAGTATATTTGTTATAACCATAGAGTAAGAGCCAAGGATCCTTCGTGAGGCAATGACCTCCTACTCCTGAACCTGGAAAATGCATCATTCTGTCATGACGATGATTGATTAAAGCGATAATTTCGAATATATTTCTATTAAAATCTTCACATAATAAAGCCATTTCATTTGCAAATGCGATATTTACATCTCTATACGCATTTTCTATGCATTTTGTTAGTTCTGCTGTAAGCGTATCAGTTATATGTAGTTCTTTTTTAACGACCTTACCGTATAAAAATTTAGCTCTTTCATTGGCTTGTTCGCATCCACCTCCTATTACGCGAGGAAAATCCGTAATATATTCAATTAATTTTCCTGGCATAACTCGCTCAAACGAAAACACTAAATAAAAATCAAATCCTCTTTTTAGTCCACTTTCTTCCTCTAATATAGATTGAACAATGTTATCTGTTGTTCCAGGGGCAACCGTAGATTCAATTATTATTGTTGCTCCCTTTTTTATATTCTTGGCAATCCTTTTGGATACATCCTTTAAAGATGCATATCTTGGAACTTTTTCGTCATCAACGGGAGTTTGAACATCGATCAAAATAAAATCAGCATCGCTTACATCAT
>JAUWZR010000106.1 GCA_030615235.1 Promethearchaeota archaeon | reverse complement strand
TGGGCAGATACTTCAGCACTTTCTTTATCGACCAGAATTTTTTTGATACCTGAAATTGTGAAGACTTTTCCTTCTGATTGGTTGATTCATGGCTCTGATTTTCCTATACCCGTTGACGGTTGGCCCCATCTACCATGGGTAACACATGACATGGTCCCGGAGGAATATATTCAGATAATTAGGACAAAGAATCCTCTAGACAGAGATGTTAAAATCAAAAAAGCTCATGGTTTTTCAAACACTATCCTTGAAAACGCGGAAAAAGTCTTGCGCCTCCCCACAAAATAAAGTCGGTTTTATGATCGAAAGCAGCATACTTTTGACCTGCCCCCAATCATAGTGCCACTCCCAGAGTTAGAATCATAGGTTTTTTCAGAGCATAATTATAGAAAATTGAAAATTCCTGTAGAGTAGCGAAACATGTTATAATGGACGAACAGGCTGGAGATAAATGAAAGAGGATTTTCTATTACGCATAAAAAATCTCAGCAAGAGCTTTGGGGGATTAAAGGTCTTGGATGACATTTCCTTTGATGTTCTGAGAGGGAAAATTACCGGATTTTTAGGTCCTAACGGAGCAGGGAAAACAACTACTATTAAGATTCTGTTAGGATTAATTAATAGAGATATGGGTCAAATAGAATTAAATGGCAAAGAAATCCAGGATGTAAAAAATTTAAAGTTCAAGATAACAATTGGTGCTCTTATGGAATTTCCCTCCTTTTTCTCCCATCTAACGTCCAGAGAAAATTTAAAGATTCTTTCTTTATCAGATAATTATCAAACAGATGAAAAGAGAATAGATCATTTGTTGAATCTCGTCGAGCTAAAACACGCCAAGGATAGAAAAATCAAAACTTTCTCATTTGGTATGAAACAAAAATTGGCCATCGCTGATGCTTTTTTAAATGATCCGGAACTGCTGATTTTGGATGAACCATTTAATGGCCTTGACCCGAATTCAATGGATATTTTAAACCAGATATTAAAGAATTATGTACGAGAGAAAGGCACGGTTTTTATTTCAAGTCATATTCTGAGCGAAGTTGAAGACCTGTGTGATTGGATAATTTTATTAAATAAAAGAAAGATTATTTATAAAGGAGTGTTGAAATCTCTAATATCCCAGAAAAGCCTAAAAGAGATGTATTTAAAATTGACCAAAGATGAAAATATCTAATGTTCTAAAAGCTGAATACGAGATTTATAGAAAGAGCAGTCTTGTCAAGTTCATTTCAATAATAACCTTTTCTCTATCAGTTCTTTTTGGTTTTATAATTTTTCATTCGTCATCTTTTACTGGATCTTTAAGTTTTTTGGCTTTAATGAAAGGATATGAGAATGGATTTAATTTTTCTATCAGCCTAATTTATTCAATATTTAACATATTGATATTTTTTATGATTGTAACGGCTAGCACTACGGTTTCAGATGAAGCACAAAAGGGCACATTAAGAACGATTTTGGTTAAAAGATTAAAAAGAAGAGAATTAATATTTGGAAAATCTATTTTTCTTTTGATATGCTTCTTTACTTTAATTGCAATTATTTCCCTGTTAAGTTTAGCAGTAGGAGGAATTCTATTCGGATTTTCAGATATTTCTGAAAAGAATTATATAATTCACTCTAATCTCTCCTTATTTTATAATTATTTTCTCTCGCTTTTTTTAATGATTTTTCCCATCTCTGCCTTAATAAATTTATGCCTTTTTTTCTCTGTGCTTTTTAACAATAATTTAATGTCTCTTATTAGCTGCTTTGGTGTGAATTTTATTTTTTATATTTTTACTGAATTGGACTTCTATAAATATCTTTTTCTGACAAACTACATACTTTATCCTCTAAAAGCTTTCCAAAAAATGGCTCAAGGTCTGCCTTTAGTCTGGAGTCCGCAGATTTGGTATATGATTATAGTTACTGTCATTTATTTAATAGGATTTTTAGTTTTAGCAGTAATATTTTTTAGAAATAAAGAAATACCATGAAAAAATTCGTTACTTTATTTATCTGTTTTTTATTTTTCTCATTCAATTCATATGCCCAATCTGATTTTTTGGAAATATTTGAAAAATCTGAAATGAAATTTGACGATCTGATGGATGATATCTTCTTTGAAGACTTAGATAATAATGACTTAAAAGATATTGTAATTCAGACCAATACTTTGAAGAATAAGAAGCTACTCATTTTTTTTCAAAATAGAGATGGATTCAACTCTGCTCCAAGTCAAATTTTGAATATGGATGAAAATGCAATTATTTTTGATGTCGGAAATATTACAAATCAGTATCCAGGTAAAGAGATTGTATACTTAACTAGCTCTTCTTTAAGATACTATTATTTAAAAGATAATTTTTATAATCCAGAATCAATAAAATTAATTGATATTTCCTCCATTTTTCTCTCGCCCTCTCCCGAAAGTCCTGTTCGCTGCGAATTCATATGGGATTTGAACGAGGATAAACTAGATGAACTCTATGTTCTTAAACCCAATTATTTAACACTTCTTTCAGGAGAAAAAAATGGAGTTTTCAAAGAAACTCAGAAAATAGGCTTAAATCCAATTTTTAGCATCCGGTCCCCGTTAAGATTTTCTAGCGAGGATCTTGAAGTACCTGAAAACTTTTCTCAAAAAATTATTACCCGAGTACCAGTGCTTTATTTTGAAGACTTTAATGGAGATAAAAGGAAAGATATTATTTCAATATTTAAAGATAAAATTAAGGTCTTTCTTCAAAATGAAAAAAGAGAATTTTCAAAAGAACCAGATTTTGAGATTAATCTCGATATTTTATCAGAGGAAGAAAAGAAAAAAATTCCTCCTCCCAGCTACAGCGTTGATGCTATTGATCTTAATAATAACGGGCTAATAGATATCGTTGTTTCCAAATCCCAGCTTCAAACTATGGGAAGCCTAAGCAAGATTTATATACATTTAAACAAGGAAGGTAAGATTAGTCTAACTCCAGATCAGATTTTAGTGAATGATAGTGCATTTGGTCATCCTGCGATCTTGGATATAAATGGAGACAATCACAAAGACTTAATTATATCTGAGGCTAAAATGGGGATCTTCCAAATTTTAAAAGTGTTAATAACCAAAAAACTTACTTATGAAAATGCTATTTATTTAGGTCAGAGTGGTAAATATCCAAAATTGCCAGCTACGAAAGTAAAATCTAAGATAAGATTTGATTTTGAAAAATTAGAAAGAACTGAAGGAGAAATTGCATATTTTAGCGGAGACTTTAACAAAGACGGAATAAAAGATGTATTAAAAAAGATAGATGAAAAAAATATGCTAGCTATTTTTCTTGGAGTATCTGGAGCAAGAAAAAAAATATTTTCAAAAAAGGCTTCATATCGAGTTAAAGCAGAGCTGCCCTCAGAAATAATAATCGAAGATTTAAATAATGATAAAGTCTCCGACATTATTTTTGATTTTAGAAGGGATGAAAAGAAAAAATTAGTATTATTTCTATCTAAATGACAAAAAAGATTTTTTCCACTTTTCTTATCTTTATTATTTTCTCTCAGCTTTACTCCTTAGAAAACAAGCAAGCAATTTCAAAAATCTTAATCTATGGTAACACCAAAACCAAAGAGACAATCATAAGGAGAGCCCTTAGCTTAAAAGAAGGTCAAAAGTTTGATCCTGATTTAATAGAAAAAAGAAAGAAAAAATTAATGGATTTAAAAATATTTACTCATGTGGAAATAGAGACAAAGAAGAGCGACGAGGGAATAATTCTATTAGTTATTGTAAAGGAAAAATCTGCTATTTTTATTACTCCCCATATAGGTTATGCTGAAGAGACTTATAAAAGTTTTCTTGGATTTAAATTAGGTTATAATAATCTTTCAGGAAAGAATCAAGAATTGTGGTTAACAGCCATTCCTCTTGGAAATTTAAAAAAAATAGAGTTTGGTTATCAAAATAATTATTATATAGATTTTTTTTGGCGTATAAGCTTGGGTAATTTATGGTACAGAAATGAATTTTATGATTTTAAAGAAAATAGGCTTGTTGGAAAAATATTAATGGGTAATAAAATATCAAAATTAGAAACTAATTTATGGGCTAGTTATGAGAAGATAAAAATTGATAGTAGCTCTATATTACATCTTGCTGGTCCAGAGGAACTTTTTAAATTAGGTATAGATATCACCTATTGCAGCAAAGATAGGGAAATTTTCCCTTCCAAAGGAATAGTGGCTGAGACAGGTTTTTATAAAGCTTTAAATAAAGATTGGAAAACTGTTTACGATCGGTCTACATTCAGAATTTCTTCATTTTTTAATTTATGGAAGAGCAGTGTATTAGCTTTAGATTTAAAGAGTACAATCTCAGAAGGAAATGTCCCAATTTATGATAGGTTTTATTTTGGCGGATTAAGTACCTTGAGAGGATTTTCTGTTCAAACTTATTCTGGAAGTAATTATATTGTTCTTACTTCTGAATATCGTATTCCAATTGACAAACGGACAGGTACGTCTTTTTATTTTTTTTCAGATCTAGGTTCTATCACAGACAGAAAAAAAGATTTTAGTATACAAAACTTTAAATCTAATTTTGGTCTAGGACTGTTTTGGGTATTGATGGAAGAATCAACCTTTAGAATAGACCTGAATATTAGTCCAAAATTTAAGCTAATTTTAGATTATAGATGGAAATTCTAACAATAATAAATCTTCTTTGATCATGACTTAGCTTCCAAGTGCCCCTAAAATTTTTGCCGCCTCGAACGGCTATACATTACAATGAGAGAAAAGAAAAGAAATACTATTGAACTTCGCAAAGATTCTCACCTTAAAAGCGTTCCACTTATAATGTACAAAAAAGGTGAGAACATAATTATAGGTACTTACGACTATCATAGTTCGTTTGTCAAAACATCAGATCTTGGTGTTGAAGCTATTGAACTTATGAACAAAGGCCATTGCGTCGGAGATGTTCAGCAAATTATGTCACAGAAATACCATAAAGAAATTTCTATAAAAAGTTTAATCCTCACATTGTACGATGCAAATTTGATCTCTGCTTTTGATAATAGGCCACTTCTTCTATCAAAAAAAAGGTCTCCTTTAGCTAAGTCTGCCCTGCATAAAATATCACGATACCTTTTTTCGAAAACGGCCTATGTTCTTTACGCATGCATATGCTGCCTGGCTATTATCTGTGTAGCGAATAGCCCAATACTTCTGAGCAGCTTCACAGAATACCTAAAAGGCCACTATTTTCCGTACGCCATAGCAGCGATTTTCATTGGGTGGCTATTGACGTTAAAACACGAATTTTTTCATTACTTGGCAGCTTTAAGTCTCGGTGTTCCTGCTCGTATTAGATTAGGAACTAGGTATTTTCTCCTGGTTATGGAAACCGATGCAAGTGGATTATATATGGTCGAAAAATCCAAAAGATACAAGGTCTACTTAGCTGGTATGATGAGTGACTTCTTAACAATTGGTTGTTTGATATGTATCAAAGCATTCTTGTTTTTAAACAATATACAAACAGGCCTGGTGGCTATTTTTATTGATATTGTGATCATGTTTAGTTTCTTTGGCATTCTTTTTCAGTTTAATATTTTTCTCAAAACTGATCTGTATTTTGTCCTTGCAGACTTTATTAATATCGAAAATCTATACACTAAATCTGATATGGTTATTAAGTCTTTTCTTCGTTTTAAAGTGCCTAAAGATAGAGAACAAATGAACAAGGCTGTTATCCTTTTTTCAGTTTTTCGAATTTTAAACTATGGGATATTAACGACAATATTTGTGCTTGGTGTCGCTGGCATGATTTTGCTATTTATATTGCAAATAATGAATGTGAATGCAAGTAATATCACTAATATATCTTCGGATAATATGCCTAATGTTTCTTATTCATTAGTGTCAACGATTATTTATTTCACTATTTTCATAATCGTAAAAATGCATCAGAAGAGGATGAAGCAAAGAAAGCCGATGCTGAAAATATCATTTTAATTCAGGAGATAACTAATATGTCGCCTGTTGATGAAAATGTGAAAATTAAGTTACTACCGTTTTTTACTGAGCAAGAACACAATATCTTTCTCATAATTAAGAAGGAAGACTGCACCGTCTTGAAAACCTCGGAGGTTGGTGTTAAAACAGTAAAAATGCTCAATAAAGGAAAAACAATTAAGGAAATTAAGGAGATGCTTTCTCAGGAATATGATGTTGAAAAATCAACAATTAATATGAATCCTCTTTTAGAAACTCTCATTGAGAATCGGCTTATATCTACTATTGGTGATAAAACCTTGTATACATCAGAAAAAAAGCCATTGTATGTTAATCTCAAGTTTTTTGTTACCTTCGTTTTACAATTGAAGTTATCCCATTTTATGTATCACTATGTGCCTATTCATCTGACATACCTCTTTTTTAAAAAAATTTTCTTTAAAAAGATAAAAATCCACGACGGCAAAAGAGAAGAAATAGAGAAAAGTTTACGTGCTGTAAATTTTGCTGGGAGCTTGATGAATAACATTCAAGACATTGTAGAAGCTAACATAAGACTTTTAAATCAAATAGAGTTTGATAGGACGCTGTTTTTCAAATTAGGATACAGAAATTTGAGCACTTGGCTTGATAAATTTTTCATAGTTGAAAACATGGAGATATTACTTAAAAATGTGGAACAGAATAAAGGGACTATATTGTGCGGGTTCCATACTGGTAATTACTATTCGTGTCCATTTGTGCTTGCAAAGAATCACTTTGAAGTCCATACTCCCGTAGTACTCGAAGAAGGCGGAATTGAGATTGTAGTTGAGCGAGTAAAAAAGATTGACCAGGAGGCATTTCCATTAAAAATGCATTTTTATAAACGCGGAAAATATGTCGGAATCAGATTATTTCGCGTGTTAAAAAAAGGTGGAATTATCCTCTTGTATTGCGACACACACATTGCTCTTACCAATGATCTTATGGAAGTAGAATTTTTTGGACGAATGATTAAAATGAATAAAGGAGTAGCTTTTCTCCATAAAAAGACAAATTCGCCTATTATACCGGTGTTGACTTATAATCGAGGTAATTATTGTCATATAAAGTTCCTGGATGAAATCAGTGACATGCGGAATTTTTCTGAACAAGAAATACTGCAAAAACTCATTTCGATACTCCAGAATTTCCTCGTGAATTCTCCAGAGCAGTGGGCAAAATGGTATGATTTAAGAAAAATGAGTATTGATAGTGCTCTCTGATCACTTTTAGTTTCTATCCGGCAATTTATATATTTTTCTTGACAAAGAAAAAAAAGTTATTATATTTATAATGATCAGTAAATTTCAAGAAAAAAGGTTTAAAAGGAGGTAAGCATGGAGATCAGAGCAGAGAAGTTGGAAACCTTAAATACAACGGCTGAAGAAAAGAGCGACGTCTGGGCTTGGTTGATATTTGCAGGAGCTGTTATAGGGGCTATAGGCGCACTCGGCAAAGCTATAAGCTAACTTGTATTTCCGTCAGTAAAATATCACAGAATTGAGCGTTATACATCAAAGTAGACCTCTACAAATCCATTAGAGTTTTATCACCAATAATACTAATCTATCTACCTTATTTATTTCTACACATTTACAATCCAATTTAGGCATCTTAAGCTGACTTTTGCTGCAGAACGCCCGCCTCCACCCCAGGCCCAGCCTCAACTGGCTATGGCTACTGAGGAAAGGGCGGATACAGCATCGGGCCTCGAAGCGAACAAGGGACGAATATCGGCGGGGAAAAATCTATTGTATTTAATGCTGAATACGTTATGCCTGTCGGCGGGCCCTTGTACGCCGTTTTATTATATGATGTGGGCAAGACCTATTCCTCTGATCAAAAAATTAGCTTGAACGATATGTATTCTTCAGCTGGCCTGGAAATGAGGATATATTTTTCTAGCTTGCCCATTCCCATAAGGCTCATTTTCGCCTACAATAACCGTAAAATAGATCCCGAGGATACCAACTTAGCCTTTCGTTTCACATTAGGAACCACTTTTTAAGCTTGAAAGTATGATTTATAGTCTTTAAGGAGGTAACAATGAAAATAGACGCCCACTTTCATGTCGCCGGGAATGGCACTGATTTAAATAATGTTGATAACGATATTTACTTCAAGGCAGAAGATAATAATCACTGGTTTACAAGGATTCTTTACAACATGCTCGAAGAAAACCTTGAGAATCAAGATGCCGATTTTGACCGTGATGGAAAGATCTCGACCAAAGAATACTTTGAGCTTTTATATAAAATATTTACCTCATCTGAGGAGATTGACGGCGTTGTCCTGCTTGCCCTTGATGCAGTCTATTCTCCAGAAACAGGCGTCATGGATGATATAAAGACTGATCTCTATATTACAAGCAAGTTTAAAGAATTCTATGCCTTTATGGAAAAAGCGAACAGTAGTGGAAATGTGCGGCTTTGGGCAGATACTTCAGCACTTTCTTTATCGACCAGAATTTTTTTGATACCTGAAATTGTGAAGACTTTTCCTTCTGATTGGTTGATTCATGGCTCTGATTTTCCTATACCCGTTGACGGTTGGCCCCATCTACCATGGGTA
>JAUWZR010000322.1 GCA_030615235.1 Promethearchaeota archaeon | reverse complement strand
GATTCCAAGCAGTATATATCCACCTAAATTATTAAGTTTGCTTATATCAACTCCGAGACCACCTAATCCCGATAAACCAATTATCGCACCAACAATGCCTATACCAATTAGTCCTCCTCCAACAGCAAATAATATCATCGGTATATTATATTCAGGTTGAGCTATTTTATGTTGTGGCGAAATTTCCTCTTGAGCTATTTTATGTTGTGGTGAAATTTCCTCTTGAGATCTCAGTTCCTCTCTTTTTTTAACTGTAAGGGTATACCCTAGAACGACGACGCAAACTACTATCACTATTATCATAATGATATTGAAGATCGTGAAAATCAAGCTGAAGGATATTGCTATAATAGCTCCGATCAATAACTTAATTATAGTTTTATAGACATTTATGGTGAACGTTTTGATAACAATTTTAACCAATGCAATAATGAGGAGGAATAAACCTACGATGGCCCCCGCAAGACGAATAATAGAGAATGGATTGAACATAAGATAAATAAACGGTGTAAAATCTATGAGAAAAAAAATAAATATGATTAAAAAAATCAACGCAATACCAATCCCGAGGGCTATATAATATTTTTGATTTAGGTTTTTAAGACGGTGACTCATTTTTTTTCACGTCTGTATGAAAGATTATCTGTACGAAATATCATCTTGAGGATATATAAAGGTATTGCCCTTTTATAGTGGTGAATACGGAATTTTACCCCCAAAAACTATATAAATAAAAAAAATAGATTTAAAATCCTATCCAATTTTTATAATAGGAGCAAATTCCTTTTCTATTAGTATTTTAAATTAGTTGGTGCAGTTTTTTTCATAATTTATAAATTATAAGTATATTTTTAATTTGTAAAAGCATTATCTAGATATAAAATTAAAATTATAATAGGAAATGGATATGATTTCAGCCAAATTAAAACTCGATGATATCGATCGCAAAATAATTACATTAGTACAAGAAGATCCGAACCTAACCCATACTCAAATTGCGGAACAAATTAATAGGTCTCAGCCTACCGTTGGGATGAGAATAAAAAAGCTAGAAAAAGAGGGAATCCTCCAATTTCAACCAGGCATCAATTTTAAGAAAGTAGATTTATTTTTAGCGATTGTGGAATTGAATACAAAACGCCCAACCGAGATTCTTGAAATGGCTAAGTTCTGTCCATTCATGTTGAACGCATTTAGATTAAGTGGCTCCCATAACATCTGTATTTTACTCTCTAGTTCTAAACTTGAAAAACTGGACAACATAGTAAATTACCACTTTAGAAGTGATCCTGACGTTACTTCAGTCTCGATGAACATGATCACAGAAATTTCTAAAGATTTTATTCTCCCTATAGATTTCAAAAGCGAAGAACATACTCCTACTTTAGAAGAAGGTTGTGGAGACAAGTGCAAGTTTAAAATGACACAATTGAAAGGATTAGCAGACAGTTTAGAGTAAGAACTTCATTTTTTTATTCTTCAACCTCTTCTTGAGAAGTTCCAAATTTATACTTAGGTAGATTTACGTTCAAATTACAATCAGGGCCACAAACATTCGAATGAAAATCAAATTTTTCTATTTGAAAATCAATAGGAATTACAAAATCGTGAACAGAGTCTATTAGAATATTAGTTTTAACGTTTATTACATTCGGATCTTTTCTAAAACATAAATCTACTAATTTTTCAATTGTTTGAAGATCTGAAGCAGCAACAAAGCACAAAAGATTAAATTCCCCCGAAATTTTGAATGCGTGGTTTACAAAAGGACACTTTTCTATTTTTCTAACTACTATTTCTACATCTTTAGT
>JAUWZR010000306.1 GCA_030615235.1 Promethearchaeota archaeon | reverse complement strand
CCTCCTGAAAAGTATTCTGGTCCAGAATTACCAGCTGAAGATACTGTTATTACACCATTTTCGGTAACTGATGCGAGCGCGAGTATCATTGGATCACTTGCAATAGGGTAATTATCTCCAAAACTCATGGAGATTATATCGGCATTTGCAGTGTTAACACTCCATTCAATAGCACTAATAATATCTCCTTCTTCTAATCCAGTAGCATCTCCCGCCTTAGCATTTATTAACGAAACTCCAGGAGCAACTCCTTTGTACAATCCTTCTGAACCACTACCGTTGCCTCCAATGATTCCCGCGACATGAGTTCCATGGCCGACTATATCATCATAATCTAATACACTCTCGCCTGAAACGAAATTTCTATTCGCTGTTAAATTTAAGTCAGGATGTTCATAAATTCCCGTATCGATGACCGCAACTCTCACACCACTACCGTCAAAAGCTAAGTTTTCGGCACCTATTGCCGGTAACCACCAATTGGGATATAAATTTGAGTTCAAAGCACTAGAACTAGGAATTTCATCTTGAAAATAAGGAAAAAGATAATTCCTGGATTTATAAACTTTTTTTAAGATGGTAAAAGATTCCAATGTTTCTATTTTGGAAGCTAATTCACTTGGTTGGCATTTTAGATAAACAGCCGGAATAATATCGTAATTATCTAAAATTTCATATTCTTCTAAGGCATTATCTATGAATTCGATTCTTTCCGATTTTGAAGTTGTTTCCTCAAAAAGCATGATAGTTTTTATTTCGGTAACCCCATTCTGCTTATGCGTTGCTAATTCTTTAATTAATAAATCATCAAAGATAACATTTTGTTTATTATTAGGAGGATTTGAATCACTTTTATAATTGGTTGGGCTGTCGAAATTGAAACTAGATAATTCATTAGTTTTCGAATCTATATGATAAAGATAAGAATGATTTTCATTAAAATTTACGCCATTTCCCCATACGGGGGTGACTACTGAACTGATTAACAAGAGACTAATCAGTATAAAATTAGTTTTGCTCCAAAAATTTTTCATAATCTTTAAGTATTAAATTAGTTATTTATTTCTAACTTTAATAGTTAAAAAACCATAATTTTTTTTACAAATCCCTTATTATATAAATCTTACAGCCAACGATCAACTATATGTCTGAAAATGATGCTATACTATTTTTTATATTTTCAAATGGGGCTGTGGATTAGTGGAAGATCGTTCGCTTGGCATGCGAAAGGCCGGGGGTTCAATAAACTGCGGGAATTACCCGTAATAGGAAAATCCCCCCAGCTCCACTTTTTTTACAGCATATTATTAAAAAAGTGTGAAAGATTCATTATTTTAATTATAAGTTAATTTTCGTGAAATCGGGATTTCACGATCTATTTATCTATGATAAATGTGATCTGAAAATTATTAATAATTATTGTATTTGAAATTAATGATGAAAAAAATTGGTATTTTAGGTGGTATGTCATACGAATCAACAATAAAATATTACGATTTACTCCTTCAAAAATATTTTGATGAATTTAATGATTACAACTACCCAGAGATTCTAATATATAGTCTAAATTTTCAAAAAGTTATTGATTATGAACTCGGTAATGATAAGCCAAAATATGTAGAATACTTAATGAGTGGTATTAATTCTTTACAAAATGGAGGAGCTGAGTTTATAATCATGGCAGCAAATTCCCCGCACGCAGTTTACGATGATTTAATTAAAAAAGCAAATTTGCCAATATTAAGTATAGTCGAAGCTACGGCAGAAAAAGCATTAGAAATGGGATTAAATAAACTCTTATTAATTGGTATTAAATTTACAATGCAATCTTCTTTTTACCAACGAATCTTCGAAAATTCGAATTTACAAGTGTTAACTCCTGTGGATTTCGAACAAGATTTGATTGATAAAATCATTTTTGAAGAATTAGTTATTGGGAAATTTAAAAACGAGAGTAAACAGAAGTTATTGAAAATTATCCATAACTATAAAGTAGACGGTGTAATTTTGGGATGTACTGAACTACCGCTGATACTTCACAAAAATGATACTAGCATTAAATTACTTGATACGATTGAAATTCATGTGGAAGCAACATTAAAATATGCGATGAAGTAGAAAACTCTTTTTCTACTTTATTTTTGAAGATATTTTTTGCGTTTTTTTT
>JAUWZR010000195.1 GCA_030615235.1 Promethearchaeota archaeon | reverse complement strand
AAAAATAAACCATTACATAAAATCTCCGTCTTCTTTACAAATGCAGTGTAGTTATCAAGCATTATGTCAATTTTGATGCTAAATATGTTATTTTAATAAAATTTTTTAACTATTCTTCATAGATTGAATTTAATAACCTTTTATATTTTTAATTCTTATTAATTGTAAATATTATTTTATAAATTGATTAAATTATGGCACATAAAAGACCTTGGCATTGCTATTCTTCGTGGAGTAGAAGACCGTATCAGCATAAACGCAGCGCCAATCACAGGAGAGAATATGCGAGAGGAGGGGCTCAGAGTAAAATTGCTCGCTTCTGGGGAGGGAATAAATCAATTCCATGGGAGGATTGGGAGCTTGTAATTTCCCTAGTGGTAGATCGGCAAATCCAAATCTCTTCAAATTCTCTGGAAGCAATTCGTATAACCGTTAACAGTGCTTTACAGAAAACTATAGGAAGATCAAATTATCGGTTTAGAGTAAGACCCAAACCCTTTCAAGTGTATCGAGAAAATAGAATGCTCTCTGTTGCTGGAGCTGATCGTATACAGACTGGTATGAGACACTCATTTGGGAGATCTACAGGAGTATGTGCTCGAGTAAGAGCAGGATCTGTCGTCTGCGATGTTGGCGCGAGCTTAAACGATTTAGCTGTCGTGAGAGATCGATTAAGAATAGCTTCAATGAAAATCTCGAGTCCATGTAGTATTGTCGTTACTAAATACAAAACTCCTGAGGTATTCAAACAATCTGGTTTACCTCTTTATGACGATAAAAAGCGACGTGAAATTCCAATGTTCGAGTTTGTGGCTGCTTAAATCACAGTACATCTTATTTTTACTTTTCTCTTTCTTAATTCTATCTATTGGTTTCGTAAAACATTTTTTAACAAGCAAACCAATTAAATAATAGTACCTTAAACTACAAATAGGTGGTAGTGTATTACAAAGTTAAGAGTTGGATTAGTTGGTGCTGGTGCATTTGGGACAATTCATTTAATGGGGTATGCCAAAAATCCTGATTGTGAATTAGTGGCAATCGCTTCCAGAACTGAGGAACATGCAAAGGCAGCATCTGAGAAGTTTCATGTTCCGAAAGTTTATGCCGGTAATAGTAGCTGGGAAAAAATGATTGATGAG
The DNA here is from genome assembly GCA_030615235.1 of Promethearchaeota archaeon. Taxonomy (GTDB): domain Archaea; phylum Asgardarchaeota; class Lokiarchaeia; order Sigyniarchaeales; family SOKP01; genus SOKP01. The sequence continues at coordinate 3,669 of JAUWZR010000195.1, read as the reverse complement.
CAAGAATTAGATATTGTCAGCATTTGTACTCCAAACTATTTGCATGCTCCTATTGTGTTAAAGGCTATTGAGAATGACTGTAATATTTTGTGCGAAAAACCAATTGCATTATCTCGTGAAGAATTATCCCAAATCGAAGAGAAATTAAAAAATAAAAATATAATCTTCTTTACATCATTCAATAAGCGATATAATCCGATTTTTAGGTTAATAAAGAGTATTTTAGACGAGGATATTCTTGGGAAAATTACTTCAGTTAGGTATTTTTTCAGCCATTATGGACCTTATAAATCTTGGGAAGCTATTTCCGAAGAAAAGTGGTTTTTTGATTCTAAAAAAGCAGGAGGGGGTGTATTATTGGATCTAGGGGTCCACTGCATTGATATCTTACGCTATTTATTAGGAGAATACGATATAGTTAACGGAATAAATTTTAACACCTCTTGTATAAATATGCAAGAGGAGGATAATTGTAATGTTCTTTTTCGATTTAAGAACGATACATTAGGGCTTATTAGCGTTTCATGGTGCAACGAACCTTCAGAAACATTAGATATCTTTGGAACAAGGGGTTTTATAAAAGTAGATATGAGTGGAAGGAATCGTCTTTCATTTGGTCCAAAAAGCTTGAAAAGAAACAAAGTAATTAAAAGACTATTAAAATTTAAACCATCTAAAGAATCTGCTCAAAATAAGTTGATTGATCACTTCATCAATTGTATTCAAACTAAAAAACAAGAAAGTCCTAATTTCGAGGATGGAAAAAAAGCGGTAGAATTTGTATTAGACGCCTATTCTTTAAAGATATAAAGCTACAATTTAAAAAATAAACATCAAATTTTTAACGATCTAATCTCTCCTATCTATAATTAGAAATATTCTGTCAAGATGGATAAACCTTGAAAGATTTACAACCGTTTTTCAACCCAAAAAGCGTGCTAATAATTGGAGTTTCAAGGCAAGCCCTCTCGTTCAGTTTTACCGTGTTAAAAAATCTCTTAGAAATCTTTTATAAAGGAAAACTTTACATTCTAAACCCTAATGCTAATGATATTTTAGGAGTTAAATCTTATCATTCTTTTGAGGAATTACCAGAAATTCCTGAGCTGGCTGTGATAGTCTTAGGGAAGAATATTCTTGAAGTGGTTGACCGACTTGGTCAGCTTGGCGTAAAACACATTGCAATTCAAACTGAATTAAAACCAGGTGCGAAGATAAACGATTTAACTTTCAAACTACATCAAATGTGTATAAAATATGATATCACATATTTAGGACCGTCTATGTTAGGAATAATCAATTTTAGCGATAATTTTACGACTTCCATTATTCCCGTGCGACAACATATTATGCGAGGAAATAAAAACATTAAGGAGGGACTAAGCTTTATTGCTCAATCTGGGGGTTTAGCAGGCGCAATGGGATGGTGGACACCTTCACAAAGATTACCAATTTCAAAAGTTATACATTTAGGAAAAGGATTTCATATTAATGAAGCTGATATACTTGAATATTTATTACACGATGATACAACTAAAGTAATATCTCTTTTTCTAAGAGAAATTTCTGACGAATTAATTAAGGCGGTCAAGAAAGTCAGCCTGACTAAACCTATCCTCTTTTATTATGTAGGAAAAGAAGAAGATCAAGAAAAAAAATTAAAAGACGCTGGAGGAATATTAGTTTTAAACTACATCGAACTTTTTGAAATTGCCAAAATTTTTTTATGGTGTCCCGAGCCTAAAGGTAATAATCTAGGAATAATTGGACCGAGTTCAGGCGCAATTCATTTAATTATAAAAGAAATGAGAAATCAAAATTTAGCTCTCGCTAAACCTAGTGAAGTTTCACGGGATATTATCGTTGACAAAGTTGGAGGGTCGACATGTAATTTCGGTAACCCTGTAGATTATTGGCCGCCTGAAAAATTTGTTGGAATTAAAATTTGCGGAATTTATAACACAGCTTCAGAAGCACTTTTGAGAGATAAAGCTGTAGACGGATTAATTTTAGCCTTAGAGTTTTTTACTGAAATCGAGTTTGATTTTAACATTTACTCTTCACTACTCGAAACTTACCCTAATAAACCAATAATAACCATTTTGATTCAAGCAGAAAGAGAGGGTGCAAAGAGAGTTATTAAATCTGCAACTGAACTCAAAATTCCAGTATTTGAAAACGAAATTGAGAGAGCCGTTCGAGGTTACAAACTCCTCTATGATTATTACTCAAAAATTAAAAAAAGAAATTAAATTAACTTAAAAAAATCTCCTGTAATTCTTCAGGAACTTCATCTTCTTCATCCATTAAAGAGATTGCGTAGATTTTTTCTCCACATTTACACTGAGCCCCCTCAAATAAGTAGAAGTTGAACTTATCCTTCCAACGACAAACATTTACGGAGCTAATTTCAGCAACTTCACCGCATAAACAATAAATTGTAGCGTCAATTGAATAATTTGGAATAATCTCGCTAAATCCTAAGTCGGTCTCTGAAAATTTCGAATCGCTTAACATTTGATTAATTTTATAAGCAAGGTTATCTTTCAAACTAGGAACGAAGTTCCAAATTACAGCATCTTTGCCTTTCATTTCAGTTAAGACGATAAAATTTTTCTCTGCCTTTTCGCGTTTCTTCCCTTCTGGAAAAATTGGTTGGTTATACTGCTGTTGAAGAATCTCGGGAATTGGAAAAGGTTCCATACCTTCAGGATATGTAAATGAAACGTAATATTCTATAAGGCCTTTTAATTGTTTCTGGTTAATCACATTTAAATCCTCGTAATCTCGATTAAATAAAGAGAACTTTATTAACTCCAACGGTACTTTTAACTCTAATAGATTATATCTAATATTGGCCAAAACTTCAGCGATATAGCTTTTTAAAACTAAAATATCGTCTCGGTTTTTAATATATAGTTCACTTCTCGTTTCTTCCTTAAATTGAAACCATTTTTTAACTACGGCACTTCTGACGAATTGCGGAACCATACAAAATACACATATTAAAGGTAGCATAATATAAGTGCCAATATCAATTCCAATAGCTGGCAGTATGAAAAACAAAACTGCTACTCCTAATAATGGTCCAGTAATAATTAAATTAAGTCTACGTAATCTTTTATCAACTGATCTATTTATTCCCTTACTAATCGCTAGTTCTTCAGTTTTATCTTTAATTTTGTTAACTGCTTCAAGGATTTTTTTATCTTCAAATCCTTTCTTTAAGAGTTTATCTTCTTCACTACCGAACCCAAATTTATCGATTTTTTCAGTGATTTTTTTTACATACTGGTCGGTTGAACGCTCTTTAAAGGCAAAATCTAGAGGTTCCTCAGAAAAATAATCCAAAAATTTAATAACTGATAATTTCGCTTCTACATCCTTGAGATCTTCCGGACCGATCCCTAAGGCTTCTTGTAACGCTTGACTTTGTGTTCTTCGAGTGGGTCTCGAACGTCTTGATCTCCTCTCCGTGTAATCTACTTCTCCAGTTGGTTCGCTTTTTTCTTGTTCTTTTTCGTTCATATTATTTTCAATATCATAATGCGTTTATTAATTTTTTAATAATTCATAAAGAATAATTAACTTTTTGAAATTAATTCCTTTCCTAATAAATTAGGAAAATAGACATAAATTTAGGCTTTTAATAAATTTGTTTTTTCAATT
>JAUWZR010000181.1 GCA_030615235.1 Promethearchaeota archaeon | reverse complement strand
TTGAAATTCAAGAAACTACAGTTTGAATTTTACTTATGATATTTCTAAATTAATTGTAAACTTTGCTAATTCTTTCTTTTTTTCTTTTGAGACCATTAAGGTATCAAAACAATAAGTGTTTATATCCATTTCCTTAATAATCGGCTTTAATATACAATCTTTATTATCAATAATGAAATGGCTTATTATGTCTCTATAATAATGTGCCACTCCAACACAAGAAACTTCGAGTCCCAGATGTTTCATCATTTTATCTGCTGGACCTTTTACTGTTGCCCCTTCTATAATTGGGCTTATTGCAATTACTTTTTGCTTGATGTTTTTTAAGGTTTTCCTAATTCCAGGAATCGTAAGTATAGTTCCAATGGAGACTACAGGATTCGAAGGACAAATTATAACTCTCTCAGCATGCTTCATGTAATCGAGTACGCCCTTAACTGGTTTTGCTTTATCAATACCTTGGAATTTAATGTCTAATATTCTTGGTCTACAATTGTATCTAATGAAAAATTCTTCAAAATGCATTTCTTCTGAATCGGTTGTAATTATTGTTTGAACGCTCTCATTAGTCATTGGTATAAGATGAGATGTTATCCCCAATTTTTCAGCTATTTTCATTGTGATTTCTGCTTTACTAAATCCCTTCTTAAAAAGATCAGTTCTGTAAATGTGAGTTGCTAAGTCTTTATCTCCTAAATTAAACCAATTAAAACCGTAAAATTGTTTTAAATATTTTATACAATTAAAAGATTCGTCTTGAAAACCCCAACCTTTCTCATTATCTACGATTCCCGCCAAAGTGTAAGTTATTATATCTATATCAGGGCAGATTTGTATACCGTATAGTTCTATATCGTCCCCTGTATTTATTACGATCTTTAATAAAGCGGGATCAACTATATTTGCCAATCCTTCTATAAATTTAGCCGCTCCTACTCCACCTGCAAGTACTAAAAAATAACTATCATCCATATTGTAACACTCATTCTTCTTTACTTATCCTAAAGATAATGTCTTTCAATTCCTTACGATATGGTTTTTGAGTTGTTTTTGTTGAATAACCTACTGTAAAAAATGCCATAGGTACGAAAGACCTTGGTAGTTTCAGTACTTCCTTGATAATTTCTTTTGCAAATAAAGGTGCGCAATACCAGCACGCTGATAATCCTTTATTTTCAAATGCAAGAAGTAAATAGGTTGCTGAGGCGCTTACACTCTGCACTCCCATAATATACTCATTAAATTCTCGTGCATTATCTGAATAGTTTTCTAAATCGTGCGCATCCATGCATAGGAGGATTAAATAAGGTGAATTGAGAAATTGTTTTCTAGTTTTATTTATTTTCTTAAAAACATAATTATCTGATTTGCCTTCTGTTATCAAGTCTTCTTTCAACTTAGAATTCATCTTCGTAATCAAAGTTTCACGAATCTTTCCCTTTTCAATTATTGTATATCGCCAGAATTGGCCATTGTGAGCACTTGGAGCCCATCGGGCTATATCAATACAGTCTTCTAACATTTTATTACTAATTTCTTTATCATTAAACTCTGATTTATAGCTTCTCCTAGATTTAAGAATAGTTTCAAAATTCCCATTTATGCTTTTCTCTCTAAATAAATCTAACTCGCATTTTCTTAAAATTTTGTTTATAGAAGATTTTTCCATTAAGAAATATTTGTATCCCCTAATTATAACGACTGGTAGACCTTCGTCCGCTTCTCCCATGATTAATTGAGCAGCAGAAGCCAAATTGTCAATCTGACCAATTATTGTACTCTGTAATTCTTTCCCATATAAATCCTTACTACCTCGTTTGTCCAATATTGGAGATATTCCCGAAACACCGAGGGCTACTCCTACTGCCCCCAATCTAAACGATCTTCCAAACGAGTCTGAAATTAACACAGCAATTTTTTTTTTTGTCAAATTTTGAAGTGAAATCCGGATTTTTTCGGCTTCTTGATCCGAATCGCAAGGGAGCAAAGAAATTGTATCCGCGTTTCCGACATTAGATTTATCAATACCTGCATTTGCACAAATAAAACCGTGTTTCGTTTCAACAATCATTACGTGTTCTGCTTTTAATACTTGTCTCGATTCATCTAATATTGCTTGAATTAGCTCAGGACTTTTATCAGGTAAATTATTTTTTCTTATCTTTGGAGCCATTATATCGTGCAGATCGATAGCCTCTTGACTTGGGATGATATCTCTTATATTTCTTAATCTTCCCAGACTTTTCGATATTATAGTTTGGGCAATAATCACAATGTCTCCATCTTCTAATGAGATACTGTTTTTTGTTAAAGCATTAAAAATTAATGATGGAATATCATCGCCGGGTTTTATTAGGGGGATATCTTCTACGCCGATAATTTCTATTTTTCCTTTCATGTTCTTAAATCTTCTTTTTTAAAAATTAAATCTCATAATTTTTTAAATCTGAATCCTTGCTTTCTGCATATTTCTCAAATTTATCTGGAATCGCACAACACGCTGAGAAGAAATTGAAGATAACTTCAGGATCTTTTTTTTTTACCCATTTTAATGTATTTTTTGAAGGTATTTCAATCCTATTTATCCCAGCTTTAATTGCATATTTTTCTATCTCTAGTTTCACTTCTCTTCTTGGTCTCATACAACCTAAGGAAATTTCTGTGTCGGGGTAGATAAATCTAGTAATCGCAATAATTTTAGCGATATCACTCGGTTGAGGTCTAAGAAAATTATTTTTAAAATTATTAGGAGGGATTAAAGCAATCAATACTATTAAAGAGGGGTCTAATCCCGATTCTTTCAAAAACTTAATCGTTTCTAATTCTTTATGAATCTTACCATAGAATAACCCTATGCAAATATGAGGAACGATATTTATTCCATATTTTTGCATAAGGCTGATTGCTTTTTTATAATCGTCAATATCTTTGTTTAAATGGTAAATATTGTTTAATACATCTTTATCCATAGTAACATCAAAAGAAACGATATCAACTCCTGCATCTGCTAATTGCCTTGCAGTTTCTTCATTAAGCAACCCAGTATGAGCGTTGATTATTAAATTAGTTTTCTTCTTGATTTCTTTAATGGTATCTAGAAAGTTTAATAAAGGAACTGAACCATCGGGAAGACATCCTCCCGAAAGTAAAACACCGATTCCATTATTTTTATATAATTCTAGCAAGTAGGATTTTAATTCAGAATTATTTAGGATTGGTTTCATACCATCTAGATATTTCTTATTACAATGTTCGCAGTGTAATGAACATTCACTTCCAGTAATGCTAATGGCTGGGAACCGTTTATTGGGGATATAAATTTTTAATAGATTTCCAATTTTTCTCTTCTTAACTTTATAAGCAAGATTTAAAATCGGCTCTAATTCTCTATTATCAAGTTTTAACAATTTTTCATAATCTGACCATGTTTGATTACCTAATTCAAATCTCTTATATAGATCTTTAATATCATTCATATTTTTCCAACCAATTTTTATTAGAATATTTTTTGGACACAAGTTTATCTGCTAAATTCAATTCATAATCTGTGAAATTTCCATCAATTAATTTAATTCCTAATGTCGCCTCGAAACCAGCTTTAAGATAGCACAAGAATTCCGTTTCATTATAATGGTCTAATCGTTCTTTGATGCCGATGCACTTCGCAAATACAGATTTCACCATTTTAGTTTTCCCAACATTATAAGGTGCTTTTAAAACGGAATACATAAGGTTAGGATCAAGTTCCAATAAAATTGTTCCATGTTGAAGGAGATACCCCTTCTTTCTTATTTGTGCATTTCCTGAAAATTTCTTTCCATCTAAAAAAATAGCAGGGCAATTAATAACTCCCTTTTGAGGCTGCAAGCCATATTGTGTTAATGCATTAACAATACCCGCCTCGATAATTTCAAATTGCTCAATCACATTCTTAGCATTAAGGTTTTCTAGAAATTTCATTGGACATACAATAGAATATGTAATTTCACGTGTACTATCATGGAATACAGCACCTCCTCCAGTTATTCTCCGTACAACATTGAAACCCTTTTCTCTAACAACATTTAAATCTACTTCGTTAGAAATACTTTGATTTCTTCCAATAGAAACAGTTGATGGCTCCCATTTGAAAAATCTTAGAGTGTTAGGAATTTTTTTTTCAATAACTGCATTTAGTATCGCTTCATCTAAAGCCATATTCCAATATCCATTTCTAGTTTCTAAGGGAAGAAATCTCCATTCTCTCAAGCTTTTTACCACTATTTTTTATGAACAATATTAATTAAACTTTTAAAAATATCATCCATCTCATGTGTTATTAATGTTCTTGGATAATTATAAATAGAACCCGAAGGTCTTGATGTATAGTAAGGTCGGTTACAACCGGGACAACCCGAAGTTAAAAACGCATCCGTATTGCAAATAATATGCCATAACTCCTTCTCATTTAAATTAAACTTAATAATTTCACCAAAATTATTAAAAGTAAAGACCTTAAGAGTTTTATTATTGCTCACTAGAAGATGTCTTCCTAATTGTATTTTTCTAAAATTTAATAAATCCGGTTGGCTTAAATTTTCAAGTAACGTCCCTTTTATGGGCATAAATGCAAAAAGACTTACTCTTATACTTAAATCGTGAAGCATTTTAATCCTTTTCAAGATTGCAATTGCAGTCTCTCCCAATCCCACGATTAAATGCGTTGTAACATTTCCCTCTCCAAAAATTGTCAGCGCTTTTTTGAGATTTTGAATGTGGTTACTCCAATTATAAGGTCCTTTTACTTCTTTTCCTTTTATACGTTCAAAAATTTCAGGAGTAGCACCATCAAGAGCTATACCTACCCGATCCACACCAAGAAGTCTTAATCTTTCTAAATTTTCTTTCCCCATAGGTGGTATTGCAATAGATATTGGAATATTGCTATTTTTTCTAATCTGGGAAACAATTTCTATAAGATCTTGAAAATTTTGCAAATAATTTAAGGTTTGGATACAAATTCTTTTAAATCTTTTTGTAGGCGGTAAATAATTCAGTTTAATTAGAAATTCTTTAAAAGAAAAAATTGGCCAACTAACTCGAGAAAGTAATTCAATTGAGCTCCCTGATTCTCTGGCTTGAGGACAAAAACCGCAATTTGCTGTACAATGGCCGTCTTTATAAGTCATTAAATAACATGTTGTTGGAA
>JAUWZR010000192.1 GCA_030615235.1 Promethearchaeota archaeon | reverse complement strand
TGAAGATATTTTAACTGGTGGAATCAAAATGATACCTATCCAGACTCCATTCGGTGAATTTAAAGTCTGGACTAAAAGGATTGGAAATAATCCTACAATCAAAGTACTTCTCTTGCATGGAGGTCCTGGTGGAACCCATGAATATCTTGAATGTTTTGATAGCTTTTTTCCAGCAGAGGGATTTGAATACTACTATTACGACCAGTTGGGATCCTATTACAGTGACCAACCTACAGAATCCGGCTTATGGGAGACATCTAGATTTGTCGAGGAAGTAGAACAGGTTAGAACAGCTCTAAAATTAGACAAATCAAACTTTTACTTGCTAGGGCAATCTTGGGGTGGTATACTAGCAGTTGAGTATGCTCTGAAATATCAGGATAATCTCAAGGGACTAGTCATCTCCAATATGATGATGAGTGCTCCGGCTTACGGGAAATATGCTGATGAAGTCCTAGCACCTAAGCTTAAACCTGAGGTGTTAGCTGAAATCAAGGAGTTGGAAGCCAAAGGAGATTTTGATAATCCTCGTTACATGGAGTTATTGTTGCCTAATTATTACGCTGAACATCTTATTCGTATGCCAGTTGAGCAATGGCCAGACCCCGTTAATCGAATGTTTAAGCACCTTAATGAGGATATCTATATACCCATGCAGGGACCTAGTGAATTAGGAATCCGAGGGACATTGAAAAAATGGGATAGAACATCTGATTTACCAAAAATAAAAGTTCCCACATTGGTAATCGGAGCTACTCACGATACCATGGATCCCGAACATATGAAATGGGTATCTACCCAAGTACAACAGGGAGAATTTCTGTTATGCCCAAATGGTAGTCATTGTGCCCTTTATGACGATCAGAAGATATATTTTGATGGGTTAATAAAATTCATCAAAGATGTAGATCAAGGAACATTTTCTCCTAAGTAAATACTATGAATTTATCCTATACTACAATTTTTTCGCAAAACCCTTTAAAAGTTTATCTGTAGAAAGTCTCTTAAACACCCTATTTTGAAGAATATATTCCAATCCTTAATTTTCCTTATAAAGATCGTCATTAATATTATTTCTTAATAGAGTCTAAAACATATTTTAGAAGAATAGGGATGTCATCATTTGGTTCTCCACTCATCGGGCTATGCACAACTGATTGCATTCCTCGAACATGAAAATGGTGAGGACGTGTTTTTACATCCCATATATCATCATAATTATCAAATCGCATTTGATCATCAGGATTAGGAGAAAATATAACACAATACGAGTATTCTCCGTAATAATTATAACGAATGTATAAAAAAATTTCAATGTGAAAGACAATTTTTAAAACTGGACGGTCTTTATCAAGTATAATCTCCCGTATAAGAGTATTATACTCCTTTATTATAATTTTTCGAGCTAATTCAAGATTCTTGCGAGAATCCATGTAAATGCATCTCTAAAAGTTTTATAGATTATTTAAAATCTCTTGTAATTTAGTATAATCTAACAACAATTGACGCAATTCCACTGCATCATCTTCTGCATTTTCATAAATTCCCGTGCGTGCTTTTTCTAAAAAATCTTTAGAGGACGATTCATTCCAACGAGCTAAAATCTCATCAATAAATTGTTTTAGAATTCTTAATTTTGAAGTAATTAAATCCTCTGCCAGAGATTTATCTAATTTAACTTGAGTCATATTGATTAATTAATTATAAGAAACAAACCTAAATTAATTTTTGTTTAAATCCCATTTTAAAGTAGATCCTTGTCTTTTTTTTTTTCTATTCCTTAAAAAAATTATCATTAATTATATTATGAATAATTAGAACAACTCAGCAAAACTTTATGCGAAATTACGGATTTTATCCCAATCACGAAAATCGTAATATTATAAAAAATGCATGGAGGTCCTGGTGGAACCCATGAATTTCTTTAATATTACCTTAAAATATCATAAAACTATGTAAAATAAAACTTATTCATTATTTTGATAAAAGAGTTTTTGTTTAAGAAGAAAAAAAAATATCGTAATTTGTTCGATGAGCTATTAAAACAGTATACTAAATTTTTTAAAACACAATTCCTTCTAAGAAGTAAGTTTATATCATAATTTTTATAATATTACTAATACAAAATTGAATTTATCTTAAAAATTATCAGAACAAACACTAATTACCGAACCTAAAGAATCAAGACTTAATTCTTACAAATAGGGGAAAGATTACCATGCAAATCTACGAATTAAAAATAAATAAAAATACTTGCACTGGTTGTAATGCGTGCGTCGTTTCATGTCCAATTAACTTTAACGAGTTGAGGAAACAAAGCTTTTTGAACGAAAATAATGCCGTAATATTAGTTAAAAATGGAATAGCTGTACCAATTTATAGCGACGAGAGAGAAGTAAATTGCGATGGGTGTGGTGTGTGCGTAAAAATGTGTCCTCAAGTGGCAATTAGAATTGAAAATGTGGAGAGTGTCTGAAAAAATGTCGTTTCCAAAAATTTCAAGAACAATTACTAAAGAAATGGAAAAAATCAGAGTTAAATTTCTTACTGAAAGTTTAGAGCTCATTTTAGATCGAGAGAAATGCGTTGGATGCGGAACTTGCGCCCGCGTATGTCCAAAGGACGCTATTTCTCGTGGTCCAGTTGGTGCGTCTCGTCGTTTTCCAACTACCGAAGACATAATACCAGAACTATACGATCCCAAGCTCTGCGTTTTTTGTTTTACTTGTGCCTATCTCTGCCCTTTTGGAGCATTAACCATGAAAAAAGATGGCGAAATTATCAATATAGACGATATCCCACTTGTTTCGGAAAAGGTTATGCCGAAACTTGAATTTGAAACTAAGACACTATTAAACGATAGAATAGTAAAACAATGGGCAAAAGCAACAGTTAAAGTTATTGACGAAGAATGTGCCAAGAGTTGTGGATCTTGTGCTGAAGTTTGTCCCTCTGGGTCTATAGAGATCGCTAAAAGACCTGAACATGGATGGGAAATGTCTAAAAATGTAGAAGTTGTTGACGAAGATGCGTGTGTGGCTTGTGGAGCTTGTGATAACGCATGCCCAACAGGAGCACTAGTTCTCGAGATAACCGAAGTTCATACTTCGGGAGAATTTGAAGAACGATATTGGCCACCCTTATTAGAAAGGTTGAAAACCTTAAGATGGAGTAAAAAGGAGGAGACAGCAGAATGAGTTTAAATAATTTAATTCTTTTAACTGGACGCACTATTAGTCAAGGAGTAGCTCTAGAAGGAGGAAAAGCGTCAAGAGAAAATGTTCGAGCAGCAGGTATCTGTACATTTGATGCTGATGATTTTAAAAAGCTTGATTGTCTCGTTGGAACCCCAGTTAAAGTCATAACGGATTACGGTGAGGTAGTGGTTTATTCAACAATTACTGAAGAAGGACCTCATCAAGGCATAATTTTTATACCGATGGGGCCATGGGCAAATCAATTAGTAAATCCTAGCTCAATGGGATGCGGTACCCCAACATATAAGGGAATGAAAGCTAAGGTTGAAGTTGTAAAAAGCGGAAAAGTTCTAGGTGCTATAGAATTAATAGGAAGATTAAAAGAAGCTTAACAGAGTGATTAAAATGGTAGAAAAAATAAGAACAGTAAAAGATGTAGGTTGTCCATTTTGCGGAAATAAATTGCATATCGCAATTTTATCGTAACATTATGCGACGACCTTGAAATAGATGTCGATATAAAAACAGATCTAGTTGTAGAAGTAAGAAACGGTTGCCAAATTGGCACCAAGAAATATTTCTCAGCGAATCCAAGCGATCATCGTTATATGAAACCATTAATCAAAGAAAATGGGGAACATAAAGAAGTTTCTTGGGACGAAGCATTAGATAAAGCAGCAGATATACTGGTAAACGCACAACGACCTTTGCTTTACGGTTTTTCTAGCACTGAATGTGAAGCCCAGAGTAGAGGCGTTGAATTAGCCGAGATGTTAAACGCTATTTTAGACAATACAGCTTCTGTATGTCACGGTCCAAGTTTATTAGCGATTCAAGATGTTGGTGCTTCACTAGCAACATTAGGCGAAATCAAAAATCGAGCAGACACGATTATCTTTTGGGGATCTAACCCAGTTCATGCTCATCCTAGGCATTTAAGCCGCTACAGTGATTTTATTAGAGGTTATTTCAGAACTGATGGTAGAAACGACAGAAATATTATAGTCGTTGACCCAAGAAATACTCATACTGCTCAAATTGCAGACAAATACATAAAAGTTAATCCTAGCGAAGATTACGAATTGATCCAAGCAATCAGGGCAGTCTTAAGAGGTAGTGAATTAGATGTAAAAGAAGTATCTGGTGTTCCTATAGATGATATTAAAGACTTGGTCGAAGTATTAAAATCATGTAATTTTGGTGTAATCTTTTTTGGTATGGGATTAACCCAAAGTTTAGCTCATCACCGTAATGTAGACACAGCAATACGTTTAGTAGCGGAATTAAACGATTATACGAAATTTCTTCTAATTCCTATGCGTGGACATTATAACGTTGCTGGAGCTAATCAAGTTTTTACTTGGAATACGGGATACGCATATTCAATTGATTTTTCCCGCGGATATCCTCGTTATAATCCAGGAGAATTCTCTTCCGTAGATTTATTACTACGAGATGAAGTTGACGCTTCCTTGATAGTTGCTTCTGATCCAGGTAGTAATTTTCCGGCAGCCTCGGTAAAAAACCTATTTAAACATCCGTTAATATCAATTGAACCTCATAAAACTCCAACTTCTGCGTTTGCAGACGTGATATTACCCGCTGCGATTGCTGGTATTGAATGCGAAGGAACCGCTTATCGTATGGATGGAGTACCATTAAGGTTAAGGAAAGTGAAAGAT
>JAUWZR010000280.1 GCA_030615235.1 Promethearchaeota archaeon | reverse complement strand
TACCTGATATGATTGAATAAAAAATCAGAATATAACATCGGGATGGAGTCGACGCCTGAGAGGCCATCTTTAACTGGGAGTTAGGTTGTTATATAGTACGAAAGCAAACATAAGGCGGCGGCGCAACTCATCCCGGCCGTTCTACGGCCTAAAATGTGGAGACGTAGAGCTCCAATAATTCGGTCGAATTACTGTCAGAAAAAGCAGAAGAAATTTATCGACTTTAACAGCAAGCGGCAAATGTGAAAGTGTTGCCAAAACGCACACAATGTGTTAAGATATAAAAGTGAAAAAGATTTCGTGGAACAATGAAAAAAATGCAAAATTAAGGTGGGAAAGAGGGATTGGATTCGAGGATGCACTTTTTCAAATAAATAGCGGTGAGGTCTTAGATATTGTTGATAACCCAAACAAGCGGAAATATCCAAATCAGAGAGTATTTATATTGGAAATTAATGAATATGTTTACTATGTGCCGTTCGTTGAAGATGAAAATGAAGTTTTCCTTAAAACAATTATTCCTAGCCGAAAACTGAAGAAAGAATACTTGGGAGGAATGAAGAAATGAATATAGAATATACTCGGGAAGAATTAGAATTACTGGAAAGTATAGAGAAAGGAGAATGGAAAAGTATTGAGAATTTAGAAGAAGAAAAAGAACGGTATCAAGAGTATGCAGCCAATACGCTAAAGAAAGATAAAAGAGTAAATATTAGAATGTCGGAAAGAGACTTAAAGGAATTACAGAAAAAAGCTCTTGAAGAAGGAATACCGTATCAGACGCTTATTTCGAGCTTATTACATAAATATATAAACGGACGTCTTATAGATGTAAATGTAATTGAGCAATTGAAAAAACGAATATCAGGGAATTAAGGCCGTAGAACAACCTGCTGGAGTAGACCGCAAAACTGTAATTCATTAGTATTACGGAATATGTTACACTGTACTCGCCACTTGAGACGGTGCGGCTACTCAGCAGAACGTTCGATGATAAAAAATGAATAATAAACGAATGACACAGATAATTCTGATAAGACATGCAGAAAGCCTGCCGAGCTCAAAGATACGAGAAACTGATTGGCCATTGAGCTCGAAAGGGTTTCAACAGACTGAATGGCTTGCTCAAAAGTTAAAAGAAACTACAATTCATGCGATTTTCTCCAGTCCTTATCGTAGAGCTATAGCTACTGTAAAACCACTTTCAGTGCAGACAGGTAAAAAAATACAGATCGATCAAAATTTGCGAGAGCGAAAATTATGTGAGAGATTTGGTAAAGATTGGCACGATCTTATTAGGAAAGCTTGGGCTGATTTTGGTTTTTCATTACCCGGCTGTGAATCTGGATACGACTGTCAAAAACGTATTGTAAATTGTATTAACAATATAGTTAGACAACACGATGGCCAGACGTTAATAGTATCATCGCATGGCAATGCAATAGGACTTTTTTTGAACAGTATAGACACTTCATTTAGTTTCAATGACTGGAAAGCCATGAAGAATCCAGATATTTTTGAGATTAATTACAAGGGAAGGTGTTCCATTTGGCACAAATCTTAATTATTAAAAAATCCATCGAACAATTGGATGCACTTGACGACTATTCCGCTGACGCTCCATAGTCGCAAGTGATCCAAGACGTTATATGGAAAATGTAAGGAGAGAAACACCAAAGAATATTACAAGTATTTTTTGTAAATGGTTTGTGAAAAATGATTGAAATCAATGAAAAAATATATCATTTATGTCTGTTTGACACTAATGCATTAAGTAATTTTTTATTAAAACCAAAAGAATGGATACAGTTTTTCAATAAAAGATATGATATTAGTAAAACAATAATTTGTTACTCAATTTTCACTCTAGCTGAACTGTGGAGCCGACAAGAATTGTTTCAAAAATATATTGATATATTTTCTGAGTTTCCATCTGGAATTTTAGATGGTCATGAAAGTATTTTTAATAAGGAAATTGATAAATATAAAGGGAATAAATCAATAAACCCGATAGTAATTTCTCCTTTTGCAATTACTGAACCAGGCTTGAGTAAAAAAGAAATACTAATAAAATTAATAAATGATTCTGTCTTTGTTGATAGAGCCGAATACTGGAAAAGAGAGCAAAATGATGTTCTTGAAGGCATACTATCACTTAAAAAAAATTTTCCTCCTAAGAAAGTTAAGTACATAAAGAAAGAGATAGAAGAATTTAATATGCTTGCTAGTGTGTCACAGATAGGAATAAGAAATCCAATTTTCGCAAGAAGTATTTTGAACAGAAATGAAGAAATCAATTTGAACTATTTTAAGTCCGTTGTATGCACAAGCTATATAGTTTTTTATAAATTTTATATTGATAGAAGAAAACCACAAACTTCTGATGTTTTTGATATTATAATATCATCACTATTGCCATATGTAGATTATTTTATTACCGAAAATAATTTGAAGGAGATTGTTGAGACTATAAGAAAAAGACATCGTAAATTAGATAATATAATAGAAGTAATCAGTGTAAATGAAATGAATAGAGATATTTCCATATAACATGGCTTTTGGAGTTGACGCCTTCTCGTCGCTTCGCTTCTGCAAGGGCGCAACTCAAAAGGTTGTTATGTGTCTAAGAATACTATAGGGTAGAAGGTGAAAAATGGGATACTACATTGATTTGAAAAATATAAGTATTGGAAAGTATCGAAATATTCTTAAGTCAGCAGATTTGCTCCCGAGTAGAATAATTTTAAAAGATGAT
>JAUWZR010000008.1 GCA_030615235.1 Promethearchaeota archaeon | reverse complement strand
CTTTGCTCTGCTCGGATCTATCTCCATAGAGGCTATTGCGGGATTTAGACTAGTTGCTCTTGTTGAATTCGGTCTCTGAGTTAAATTATAACTTCTTATCCCATTTCCCCATCCGGATGTATTAAATCTCCACAACTGATCCAAAACATCCCACTTTATAGTTTCGTCTGTATAGTTAGGATCTTCAAATAAAGCCGAATCTGTAATCATTTTCATAAAAGTCAGGTGAATAATGTTAAAAAAAGCATTACGATGGTATCTTAGGAAACTATAGAATCCTTCCTCGAATCTTTTTATATAATGGTGTTGAATTAGATGGTTATCTTCTAAAATAATTAACGCAAACTCTACATCCATGCTAAAAGCTAGAGCATACGTGTCGTATGCAGTATTACTAGCTGATCCCATGTGACCATGGTGCATAGACATTATTTTAGTTGCGGCATAATGATAAAGCGAATCATATCTATCTGGATAGGCTGTAGCTCCTATGCGAAGTAATGCTAATTGCCACATGCTTTCCCCTAATATCGGATTTAAATCTGATCCAACAGGTTCACCATTTCCACCCAAAACAAGCCAATTTGTTTTGCGAAAACCTTCTATCATTTGAGCGGTTAATAACTTGATCCTTTCAACGCACCATCTGCTTTCTTCATTGGCTCCAGGATTGATGAATTTTAACACGCTAGCAAATCCCAAATAATACCCTGCTAGCTCGTCACGAGATGTGTGTAGCCTTACTCTCCAATTTTTGTAAATTCCTGTTCCATTAAAGTGTCGCGGATGATCTTGAAATAGCCATTCGTGATATTTTTTATTTTCTGGAGCAGATACAAATCTTGCAGGCATTCCAGGGTAATCTGGACCAATACCTCCGTTAGGAGCGGCAAGCATGTTACTGAAGCCTGAAACACATTTTTTAACCATACGCGTTGCATTATTTAACTCATTTAAATCGTTGTTATCCAATGCGTATTTATAGCGTAAGCATTGAGAAGCGAGTGTATAACCTAAATGCAAATTTCCATTATCGGTCCCATTATAGCTTTGGACTTCGTTATACGATTCGTTGGTGAATGTAACATCTATACTGATGTTAGTCGGAATGTGCCATTTTTCTAATTGATAATCGTATTTATCAGCCATTTGGTCTAAATAAGTTTGATTTCCTATAATTTGATCTAAGGGGGTAAAATAATTGATATTCGGAGGATCAAGGTTTAGAGTGAGGGAAGCTAGATCATCGAGGATAATGAGACCAAAACCAATAAAACTAAAAAAGCTTATTGCAGGGATTAAAAACAGAAGTGTTACTGCGATATTTTTCTTTAAAAGGTTTTTTCTTGTCCTTATACGCATTTAGACCACTACTCTTTTATACTTGATAGAAAATATCTCAATTGTTTTATTATGTATTTATTTTCACTCTTTTATTATTTAAATCTTTAAAAAATGAAGCCATGATGAGTCGTCTCTTAATTGTTCATATATTTGCTTAACTCCTAAGTCAACTCTGAATTGGTTTTTCGCCATTTCTACAACTCTTACCTTCCAATTTTGTTCGTTTATCCCTTTTAGAAGAGCTTTAGGAACTTCAATTTCACCTCTTTCGGAAGGTGACATATTTCTCAAAACTTTGAAAATGTTTTTAGAAAAGATGAATACGCCACAATTATTCAAATTAGTCTTCGAGGTTCCAAACGGTGGTTTTTCAATAATATTGGTACATACCTTGCCATCGCTATAAATTGCGGCGCCTAAGTAAGGGTCTTCCGTGTAATTAGTAACTAAAATATTATCATACTTTTCTTTTTGATGTATCTCAATCACATCTTTATAAATCTTATAAGGCACTAATATATCTCCCCATGTTAAAAAAAAGTGGTTTTTAAGAATAGATTTCTCACAAATCAATAAAGCTCCTCCAGTTCCATTTAACTTTTTTTGCTCACAATATTCGATATTTACATTCCAATTCTTACCAGTTTGAAAATAGCTAATTATTTGTTCTTTTCTATACCCAACCACAAAAATGAATTCTCGAAAGCCTGTAAATATTAATCCTTCTAAAATATATTCTAAAAAAGGCTTACCGTGAAGATTCAGCATCGTTTTTTGATATTTGTTAGTATAAGGTTGTAACCGCGTACCTTTACCTGCACAGAGTATTATTGCTTTTAGTATGTCTCAACACCATAACTTGTTTTTATTTTGTATGCTTTTTCTCCAGCTTTTAGGATAATTTTCTTAAGAATCTATTCATTATTAGGAAAAAGGGCTTTATCATTTTTTCTTATCAATGAAAGCTAAATAATCGTAAATAATATTCAAATTCCAAATAATTATACTTTCCTTATAGTTTAAAGATTTCAATATTTTTTTTATATTACTAGCATATTACTTTTTTTTTTCTTTTTTGAATATATTAAATTTTATTGATACCTATGTTGATGATTTTATTTGAGTTTTTATAAATATCTGAATAAAGTAAGACGAGTTTAATTCATGATACATGATTTCTTGATTATTAAAGATGGCTTACCGCTATTATTTAAGAATTTTTCTATAGCTAAAAATATTTTCTCAGAAGCAGATTCATTACTTATGGTATCGGGCTTTTTTTCAGCACTGAACTCTTTTTCTGACTCTTTTGAGGATTTAGGAACCATTAGCGAATTGAAATTATCTAATAATGATTTAAAATTATCGTTTTTAAAAGACTCAAGTATTCCAAATTTAATTTACATTGCCACATACGATGAAAAATCTAAACCTGTAAATGTTTTAAGAATTTTAAGGAAGCTTTCTCGAACATTTTTACAAAAATTCAGCATCGATGCAATATTGAATTGGAGAGGTAATACTAATGCATTCAGATCCTTTGAGAATATCTTAGAGACTTTTGTAGAAGAAGAATTGAATGAAAGCGATACGGACTTTAAGGAAAGAGTTGTTGAGCTTTTTAAAAACGTAGAAGTAAAATTAAACGAAGAATTCAACTTACAAGCTCTAAGGAGTAGGTTAGATCCTCCACCTAACTTACCCTTTTATTGTAATCAAATCCCCAGTTTCACTACACTAAAAAAAATAAATCCAAAATATTATTTGACAGGTGAAACTTCGCAAAAAGTATTTTATCAAATCGATGGGCATAAATCTATAAGACAGATAACGGAAAACTTGGATTTAAAACACGAGCAAGTCTATAATATAGTTAAGAGCCTTAAAAAAATGGGCTTCATAAAATTCTGTTTATGAGGGATTGATCGAAGATTTATAAAATTAGAAATTATTTATTATTGAAAAATTTTTATTCAATAGAAATTAGCCTTGAATTCTTTTTTGGTGTTGTTTTTTCCTTACTTTCTCATTATCTTTAATTTCTTCCTCAATCTGTTTCAATTCAGCACCGCTTTTTCCTTCAAATTTAAAGGTTCCAACAATTTTGCTTTCTTCTTTATCTCCTTTTTTACTTATTTTTTCGAAGGATAACGAAACCGGTTTATCTTGATTTAAAGCTAAATTAATGAAGTTTATAAAACCTAAATGTTTACTTGGAGCTATGTTGAATTTAAGGTATACATCTTTGTCTTTTTGGGTTGTGATCTTTAGAACTAATTTTAATCTCAATTATTTCACATAAAATTTTTCTTTAATCTTTTTATTAAGCTATTTAAAATTATTATATTAAAAAAAAACAAAGTGAATATATAGGATATGGCATCAAAATTCAGACTTCGCAGAATTTTCAGACCATTAGTTAAAAGGGTTGCGCATCTCCTAAGTAGAGTGGGTTTAAGTCCTAATTTAGCAACAATTATTATGCTCAGTTTTTCTATCATAAGTTTTATTCTTCTCGTTTTCTTATCGAATTTGCTTTTATTTTCAATATTTATCTTCGCAACTGGCTTTTTTGATGGAGTTGATGGGGCAATCGCAAGGGAGCAGGGAAGGGTAACGAAATTTGGAGGATTTTTTGATTCTTTAATGGATAGAATAAGTGAATTCGTAATATTTTTAGCACTTTTGATTTATAAATGGAATAGCGTTTTATGGGGCATTTTTGACATGAAAATAATTATCCTAATATCATTTTTCAGCTCCATCATGATCAGTTATTTAAGAGCAAGAGCAGAGGTATTTTTTAAAGGTGATTTTGATTTTGGTTTGATGGCGAGATCCGAACGGTTATTTTATATAGTAGTCACAATGTTGGTAGCCAATTTTATTGGTTATGTAAACGAATTCTTGTTCGTTTTCATGCTCTTAGTATTAACAACAGCTTTTTTTAGATATTATAAAATAAAGTATCTTATAAAAGAACACGAGAATAATATGTAAAGTTATTTCACTCTCATCATTCTTTTCCCAAGCTAAACCGGTTTTTAACTACTAAAATTTAGTTCAATAATTAATTTATCTCCATCTTTGAGGTTAAAAAAATCTCTCAAATACGGTTTAGCCAAGATTTCAATTGTATTTTTTTCATGATGAGTTCTTTGTATATCAAGGATTGCAGCTTCACTTTTTTTCTCTGGATTATCTATGCGAGATATAAAACAATCATAACAATAAACATTTCCATAGGTTCGCTCTGAGTTATCATCTCTAAATCCCGAAATAATCACAGGTTTAATATTTTTTAGTTTTTCTTTTAATAAGTCGATATTAGTATCATTTAATCCTAAATTCAATGTACCCTTATATGGTAAAAAGCCTAATTTATCTTGGAATTGTTCATAGTATCCTTTTATCGCAACATAATATGCACCTTCTTTCATTCCACTCTGAACAGAACCTAGTATAACGATGCTCGCAAGAATTTCCTTCAAATTTTTATACATTAAGAGCATTATATCACTCCCTTTTCTCGTAACAACAATTTTCTGGGTTTTTTTCTCAATTTTTCTTTTAATCCACCCAAGTTCCACCAGATCGCTAATTCTTCTCGAAGCAGTTTGCTGACTCAAGTTTAGAAGTTTCCCAAACTCTACACTGCTAATATTAATTGTTTGTCGATATTCTATATGCTTACAAAGTTGATAGAGAGCAAACCAATTAGCGTAGTTTTCAGGTGATATCTCTTCTTTGTTTGACATAAAACCACTAAGGATTTTAATTCTTATACTGTTCTAAAATTTTTTTTTTAATTAAGCTGGAGGAGTGAAGCGCGTATTTCTCATAGTATGTATCCAGCCTTTTTACTTTAATATTACCTAAACCCTTTTTTATTAATTCTCGTTTTAAAGTTTCAAGATCATATTTTTGGTCTGGACCTAAAAGTATAATATCAGGGTTAATTTCTTCAACAGTTTTGAGAGTATCGTTGTCAGATCGCCCCAATCTTGCTTCTTTTACGTTTTTTATGCTCTTGACAACTTCTAACCTTTGGTCTTCTGGAATTATGGGTGTCTCTCCAGAATATTTTTCTCTATTCATATCAGTAGCAACAATTACATATACATCACCTATTTTAGCAGCTTCATCGATTAGATATAAGTGTCCAGGGTGAATTATGTCAAATGTACCAGCAACTAATACTTTCTTCGCGATTTTTTTTCAGCTCATTTACATTTTTTCAAGTATATATAATATACCAAAAAATTATTACCAAATCTATGAAAGATTGTAGATTTATTATGGAATTGTAAAATTTTAAGGCTTTTTTTCACTGTTTTCTATACATCTTTTTAGATCACTCATTTGAAGCGAAATAGATACATCCCCTCTAGTTTTTTCAATTATATTTCTCGCTTGATCTGTCTTGTGTCTTAAATCTTGTGTCAAACCAGAAGGAAAGTCGATCGAAAATAGATGAGTGTATATATCATCCATCCATTCTAATATGTAGTTTAAATCATCTACAATTGAATTCCTTATATTGTCCAATACATATCTTCTTAATTCCCCAATTACATCAGCAAGACCTAAAATATAATTTATTGGATTGATATTCAAATCACTGGGTAATGGAAGAGGTTCTTTTGATACTACAGCATAAAACGCTTTAGCTTCCGCATACTCTTGTTCCGGAGTTTTTAAATATTTTAAGAAAACTCCAGGATTCTTGCTAACCAGAAGTAGCATATCATTATGGATTTTTTGTATATTTAAGACTTTCTGGTGATATTGACTATATTCCTTCCTATGAATATTTTTTATTGCCTTACTACAAATACGGATTAAAGTACGAGATAATTTTAGAATTCTTTCTCTATCTTTATCTAGCTTATCTAAAGTTTCATTTAATTCCGTAAAAATCTTATTAAGCCTCATGCTTTATGAATAAATATTTTAGTAATAATTAATTTCAATTTTAAATATATTAATTATCAAAAGGAAAAAAAGATTTTTTATTAAAGATAATCTCGAAAAATCTAGATTGGAGTTTCTTATGAAAATATTGTTAATTCATTCTGACGGCGTGGAAGTGGTAAAAAATAAGGAAGCAACAAGCAACCCTCAAGAATTTCCACAAGATGTTATTAAAATGGATGGACTAATCTTAGTAGCTTTTGTCTCTGTCGAAGATCAGGATACTTATGATACTGATTTAATTGCTAAACAAGGTGCTGAGGTAATTGAAGATGCTATATTCCAAATAACAAATTTTCCCGAAAAAATTAGAGAAAAGAATGAAGAAATCAGAGAATATAATAAAAAGGTCCAAAATGGAGAAATTAAGGGCAGGGAAAGGAAAATAGCTGAATTAATAAAAGAGAGAAGCGTGTACCGTGTTGATAAAATACTTGTCTATCCCTGGGCTCATTTAAGTAAATTTCTTAGCAATGACGCAAACGCTATGGAAGTGTGTCCTAAAATTGCTAAAATTTTAGAAGAAAAAGGAATTGAAGCGAAAACTTCTCCTTTTGGATGGTATAAGTCCTTTAGAATTAACTGCATTGGTCATGAAGTAGCTGAGATGTACAGAGATGTTAAACTAGCTATTGTACCTGAAGAACAAGTTAAAAACTCAGTCTTTAAAGTTATAACTCTATTAGGGAAGGAGATTGATATAGAAATTGATGGCGAAGGGAATGTTCTACCCTCGGAAGAGATTAAAGACGAAGAATTTAATTTGTTTCTAAAGTCGGAATTAGGGGCTAGAAAAATAGATAAAGCTGTTGAACCTGCTCACATAAAAGTGATGAAAGAGTTTGAACTCATAGATTTCGACCCGAATTCTGATGCTGGCAACTTTAGATGGTACACTAAGGGCGTAATTATGAAAAACTTAATCAAAAACTTCATAGAAGAGAGATTAATCGATTACGGAGCAATTTTAATAGAAACTCCGATTATGTATACTGTAAAAAACAAAAAATTAACTGCTCAAACCGCTCGGTTTCCAGCAAGAAGTTACTGGTTAGAATCTGGCAAAAATAGATATCTTCTAAGATATGCAAGTGATTTTCTTCTCTTTGATTTATTTTCTCAAATGAATTTGAAACCACAATATTTTCCTTTACGGGTTTATGAATTTGAACAATATGATTTTCGGAGAGAACAGGAAGGTGAATTGTCTGGATTACGAAGATTAAGGGGTTTTGTTATGCCAGATCTTCATACTCTTTGTAAAGATTTAAAATCATCGATAAAGGAATTTATTCTCCAATACGAGTTAATCAAAAATCTCGAGAGAGACCTTGGTGTTAAAAGCTTTGTCATATTTAGAGCAACTCAAGAATTTTACGATAAAAACAAAGAATGGATTATTAATCTAATTAAAACAGAGAAGTATCCTGTCTTATTAGAATTATGGGAAGATAGATACTACTATTACATTCTTAAATTCGAAAGAAATGTGCTTTCTGCTCAGCATAAAAGTGCGACATTAGCTACCAATCAGATAGATGTGGAAAGTAGTTTAGAGTCAATGGTTGATACAGATGGAGTAGAGAGACAAAAATATAATATTTCCTTTCAAGATGTAGATGGTAAAATTAAGCATCCAATTATTCTACATAATTCTCCAACTGGGGGATTGGAGCGGATCTTATGGGGTTTAATCGAATCGGCAATACTAAATAAAGATAAAATAGTACCCGGATTTAAAACATGGTTATCACCGATACAAGTCAGAGTAATTACTGTCAGTGAAAAGCAAAATGAATATGCCAATAAGGTTATGGACATTATAAATAAAGCAGGTTTTAGAGCAGATTTTGACGATAGAGATGAAAAGCTAGGAAAGAAAATTAGACAATCTGAAATTGAATGGATTCCATACACAGTAATAATAGGAAAAAATGAAGAAGAACAGCAAAATGTATCAATTCGTAAACGGTTAATAGGAAAGCCATTTGGTCCGAAAAAGGCCACAGCTGAGCAGATAAATGACATAAAAGTCTCAAAATTAATCGAATTGCTTGAAGAAGACACAAAAACTTTTCCTAAATATAAATTACCTGTGCCGTTTAGAAAATTTTCAACCAAAATTTATTTTAGAAGATAAAGGTGAATGTAGTGACGATTAAATGCATAATTATTGATTTAGGGGATGTTCTTATTGAATTGGATTTTAGTAAATTTTTCAATGATGTTATTACGCAATCTCCGTTGAATAAACCTCAAACTCCAATAATATTAGAATTTTTTCGCCAATCAGACACATATCATCAAGGTAAAATAACCGATGAAGAATTTTATAAACAAGCTTGCGAATTACTTGGGGGGGATCAAGCGTGTTCACTTGATCAAAAACAATTCTTTGCATCGTTTAACAGCATTATTAACGACCTTAATTTAGATATGGTTGAATTAATCAGAAATATCAAGACATCAAACAACTTCAAGTTAATCTGCATGTCAAATATTAATTCAAGCCATTGGAACTACTTAAAGAAACAGAAGTGGGATATCTGGGAACTCTTTGATGAATTTATACTTTCTCATGAAATTCATCTCACAAAACCAGATCCAAAAGTTTTTGAACTAGCCATAAAGAAAGCCGGCTGCAAACCAAAAGAAATTTTATTTATCGACGACGGCTTAAACAACATCCGATCAGCTAGTGAGATGGGTATAAATGCGATAAGATATATGGGATTAGATGAGTTGGTTGAGGAACTTCTAAAATACGGGATAAAAATAAGTTAATTCTTTATTTAAGAGATATTTCATATAAGATTATTCTCCAACTGAGTTCAGGCAAGCTCGAGCAATAATTTCAAATGCTACCTCAACCTGTTCTCCTGTTTTAGCAGATGTTTCTAAATAGTCACAATTTAATCTTTTTGCTAGATCCTCTGCTTCCTGTCTCCCAATTTGGCGTTCTAAATCGATCTTATTCCCAACGATGACCATAGGGATAGATTTTTTCACCGTCTTTTTTATACTACTAACCCAACCAGGAAGTTTTAAAAGAGATTGGGGATTGGTTACGTCAAATACACCAAAAGCGGCATTACTTCCCTTAAAATAAATAGTTCTTAATTTTTTAAAGATGTCTTGACCCCCAATATCCCATAGCAAGAGTCTTACGTTTTTTTGGTCGATTTCGATGTCTTTTATTAAAAAACTTGAGCCAATGGTTTGTTTCAAATCAGTACTAAAGTAATCTTTAATGTATCTGATTAATAGGGACGTTTTTCCGACGCCGCCAGGGCCAAACAAGCAGACTTTAAATTTATATGATGTATTACTCAAAGGTTTCACCAATAGCGAGTTCTATGTTTTGGTTGTAGAATGGTTACTTATCAACTGAAACAAGGAGAAATATTACAATTTATGTTTGATTACTTTTACTATATTTCCTATTTATAATTTGTTACTTTTAGTATATATAATTATCTTAAAGGTAAATATAATAGTTATAGCCACATTTAAAGAGCAGAATAAAATCTGTTAGGTTGAATTTTACATCAATAAAGGTTTTCTATTTTCGCTTTTTTTTTCCCAGTTTTCCCATCGCAGCCATGAGCCATTCTGGCGATCCAACTCCATTTGCATATTCCATCCAAATATACATACAAAAGCCCATTAGACCGATATAGGTTAGATCCGTGATAAGAAAGAGTATAAGGTCAAATTGCCTACTGAACAAACCGAGGAATATTTGATGAACGAAAAACAAACTTAAAGATACCTTGCCGTAATAAACAAACATTTTTACAAAATTTCCATATTTCTTCTTTATATCAATAAAGTAAAAACAAATGGAAATAACTAATAAAGCAGCACCTAAATTATATAATAAATTTGGGCCTCTTCCTCTGATTAATAACTCTGGCATTCCAGGGATATTGAGAAAAGCTGCTCCATTTGCCACATCTAGGAGAACTATATTCGGGTATTCTGTTACACCACCTAATATCGTATCCTTGGTATACAATTGAAATCCAAGTCCTATACCAATTAAAATCAAAATTATACTCCATATCATGAAAATACGATACAATCCAACGTATGCGTCGTGAGTTCCTTTATTCATTGCTTCGTAAAGGTATTCTCCAAAAATTGTAGAAATAAAGCAGATGGCTAGTCCGGGTAGGAGTGGAACCATAGGATTTGGCCCTATAACAATAAAATGAACAAAAATAACTACCAAATTACCATCTTCAATACCAGGAAAAAAGAGGAGATCTCTTATGAAATTTGAAGATAAAACAATTGCAATTCCTAAAATAGCCCTAGAAAGCTTTGTTAATCTTAATGCGAAATAAGAAAAGATTTGCGAAAAGCCTATGAACATAAGAATGTTCCAACCCCATAAATTTAAAGGGAAGGGAATGTCAGGCCTTTCTATAATTAGAGAAGTAACATTGTAAATTGTTGCAATAAGGATGATCATAATGCCCCGAGAAAATATCCTCATACGGATCACTTTAGACGGTAATATGTTCTGTTTGTTTCGAATACTGAAAATCACGCTTAAAGAGGAAAGAAAAACAAACAAGGACGGTCCGAGAAAATCCAATAACGCGAATAATAATCCGTAAAGATAGTAATTTTCGCTATTTAGCCAAATAGCAGCTGAATGGGCTAACATAATAAAAACTATGGCAAAACCTTTAACAAAATCAATACTCCCAATTCGTTTTGGAGACGCAAAATCTCGGATATCCTCTAAAGGGATTAATTCTTGTAGGTAGTTGAATAGAGGAGGAGATTCAGTTGCCGTTCCAAATTCGTTCTCAATTGACATTTTTCACTCATCGATATGTTGATAAATAGAATTTTATTTGTAAAACAATTAACGCGAAATTATAAAGTATTCTCATCTTGCGAAAATTTAAACTTTATTATATAAATTAAAAAAATTAGGTATGAAATTGTAATTTCTAAATAATTTTGATAAGAAATCGAAATTTAGATTGAAAGTTATTTCTTTGACCCTTCGTCACGGTCTTTTTTTAATTTTTTAACCGTTCCTTTTATTTCTTCTTCTATTACGAGTATTTCTTTCTTTACTGTTTTGCCTGTTTTTTGCCCGATTCGTCCAACTTGAACCATAAGCCATTCCGGTGATCCCACCCCATTGTAGAACTCGTTCCATACATACATGACGAAACCCCAAAATCCTAAATAACCGAAAACTACAAAGGCATAAGGAATAAAATCTAAAGAATTTAAAAATAGAGTTATAAAAACAAAGTGTAGTAGAAACAAACTTAATGATACTTTTCCATAATAATTTATCATCGATATAAAATTATTCATTTTTCTTTTTATATCGAGAATATAAAAACATACAGCGATGAGCATGAGAGCAGCACCTAAATTATATATCATGTTAGGACCACGTCCTCGAATTAAAAATTCCCACATACCAGGGTACGGAATCCCAGGTATAATACTTTGCGTTCTTATATCAAGTAAAAGAAGTATGAAGGGGTAATCACTTGAAGGAAGCGTTCCTATTTTAATATCCGTAGCGGCAATAAACTCATTCCCGGGTATATACGAATTTCTGCCTAGAAATATACCTGCGAGGACGAAAAATAAACCCCAATATATAAATGTCCGAAATAATTTTTTATAATCTTTTTTAGTTCCACCCATCATGGCCTCATATAAATATTCCCCAAAAATCGAAGAAATGAAGCAAATTGAAAGCCAAGGAAGTATGGGGGTCATAGGGCTAGGTGAAGTGATAATGAAATGCAGAATAGAGCTCAAGAGGTCTCCTGCTTCTTTACCTTGAAAGAGATATAGTCGAATTGCGTCAGATGTAAAGATAATAAACAAACCAATGATAGCCCTAGCAATTTTACTAAGTTTCAAAACATAATAAGAAAATATTTGCGAAAAACCGATAAACATCAAAATATTCCACCCCCATAGAGTTGCGGGAAAAGAATATCCTTCGATAGTTAACTCTATTGAGATTAAATTAAAAATAACCGCTATTACTATCATCATAATACCCCGAGAAAAAATTCTATTCCTAATAATCTTCTCTTTTATTTCTCCCTTTTTACGTCGGATACTGAAAACAACGCTTAAGGCGGATAGAAAGACGAATAAAGAGGGGCCGAATATGTCTAGAAATGTGAACAATATCCCATAAAGAAATATCCAAGTCGGAGTGAACCACGCTCCGGCAGCGTGCGCTAAAATAATGAAAATTATCGCTATCCCTTTTACAAAATCTATGCTTCCAATGCGTCTTGAGGAAGAGAAATCCCTAAGTTCTTCGACGGGTATCGCTTTTTTTAAATAATTAAACAAATGAATTGAATCCAGATCATCTTCAAATTCTTCTTCAGTCGGCATATCAGATAGTAAAAAGTTTGTAGTTTAAATGTTGTGTTTTAAGACTTAAATTAATATTACTATTTTAGTTTATACTATTTGAATGTTTATATAATAAAAAAATCTCATGTCTGGAAAATAATGACTATCAAAAAATATTTAGATTTTAGGTTACTAGGATTAACTGGTTCGATGATGTTGATAATTTCCGAATTCCTGCCATGGTTTTCAGGGCTGTCTTTATTAAATATATATATATTGACCACAAGTGTAGCAATAGAAGATTCTTTTTTATATTTATTTCCTTTAATTTGCGGGATAATATGTTTGGTTGGAGCAATAGTAATTATTTATAATATGGTGTATAAAATTAATTCTGTGATAATTAATTTCATAGGACTTGGGTTTTTTTTGATATTTGTTGTTGAGATCATTCCCAGAGATCTCCTTTATATCCCTAATGCTGGAATAGGATTTTACTTCTCAATTATTGGTTCGATTCTAATATTTTTCGATATTCTAAACATCCTCTTAATCAAACAAGAATAGCTAGGAAGGGATCAAAAAATTACGGAAAAAGAAGAAATAAATAAAAAAAATGGCTCTACTGATGTCGAAGCTAATTATTACTATGCTTTAAGTCACGAATTAAGGAGAAAGATAATCAAAATTATAGGGAAAAATAAATTTACTTCATTTACTTACCTTAAAAATGAGTTAAATGTGAGCACAGGTACTATTTACCACCATTTAGATACATTGTCTAGTCTAATTGAACAGCAAGATAATAAAAAGTATTATTTGTCAGAATTAGGACTCCTAGCTTATACTTCGCTGATTGATAATAAAGATAACATCATCACACCTGAGTTTAGCAAAAAAGAATTCAATTCTCCTATATTAAAAGGATTAATGTTTCTTACTCCAAAAACTTACATAAACTACGGGAACAAGAGAACATATAGTGTAATGATATTTACAATTCTAATTGCTTTAATTGGTTCCATTTTTTGCGGTCTGAACGGTTTATTTCCCCTTTTCCTATTTTTTGGTGAATCCTTGATGATATTTACTACAGTAGATGCAAATATTCAATTTCTACTAGCTCTTTTTTTTATAGGAAACATCCTTCTTTATTTTCTAATAAATGAGGGATTATCTCGAATCATATATAGGAAAAAAGAGAATACATTAAAATTTTTAGCGTCGTTTGCGATAATTTTTTTTCCTTTAGATATTTACTTAGTGTTGCGGTTTATTTTAATCTCAACTGGTTCTCTAGATTTTTCATATATTAGAGTGTTAGACAATATACTTATGATTTTGTTTCAAGTGTGGTCTCTGTGGTTATTAACCTATAATTTATGTATTAATAAAAAATTGAAAATTGAAAATTCGTTAATAATTTCATTGTTAGTACATTATGGTGGATTCTCAATTATCCTTTTAATTTCTATTTAATTATTCTAAAATCAAACTTGCTAAAAATCTGATTAATCTGAGAAACACGATACTTCGACGATTGGATGTTATTAGATTTTGTCGAGATAAAACAAGAATAAAAAGTTTCTTGGTTTTTATTTACTCCTTCTATAATAATTGGAGGAGTTATTATTTCTGGTATCATATTTATCAATTTAGGCAATACTAACTTATTAATCTCTCCCGATGTATACTCTCCGTCATATTCTAATTTTATTTGAGCAAATTCTGAAAATTTATGAGGAATTAATTTGTAATTTTTAAGTAACTTTTTATTTTGTTTGAGAAGTAACTCCATAGGATTGAATTCTAATACATTCCTAATTCCTACATAGGATGTTGTTAATCTTGGATTAATCTCGATAAAGGATAGAGAATTATCAGCTTTTTTCACAAAATCTATTCCAAAATAACCTTTGAAAGCTGATAAATCTACACGCTTTAAGATATTCTCTATTTGACCTTTTAACTGTTCAAATTGTTTTACGGGCGTAAACCCTCCGAAATACTCAGAATCCTTAGTAAGGTCCTTTATTTGTAAATTCTGAAAGTTGACGCCTAGAATTTTAGGAACATTTTCGACAATTTTTTCAGGAGTTTGATCAATGATGACTGAAACGCTCATAGGATCGCCTTCAATATATTCTTGAAGTATATATTTTCTATTTGCATCTATTATTTTGTTAGAACTTTCAAAAAATTGCAAAATATCATTTCTTTTCTCGAAATAAAAAATTGATTCTGATCCTACTCCATCATTAGGTTTAATTACGATGGGACTATTTAGTTGATCATATTTCTGAAGAATAAAATCTAAATCAAAAATAATTCCTTTAAATGGGATTTTGTATGATTTTGGAGTACTCATTTTATTCGCAATAAAGAACTTATAAGTTTCTAGCTTAGACGCTCCGAGCTTTACACCGTTTAAATCTATACTTAATAGTTTCTTCTTATTCTTTTTGACAATTTTTGTAAGATTATAGAGAATACTTGAAAATTCGGGTGCAATTACAAAACAATAACTAGAATCCCTTACGCAATCGGTATATTTTTTCAAATAATCTTCTTCCAACCCTACAGATTTTATTACATCTACTTTCATATAAGGAGATAGAAATTCTATCCGGGAATCCAACAGAGTAGTAATATGAAAACCTAATTTTTTAAAATCTTCTATAATTGTTCTTAACATGGCATAACCTTCGCAGAATAAAGACGAAGGGATTCCGACTTGATTAAATCCTCCTCCAGAGACAAATTCAAAGATAAAGATATCTTGATGGAACATTTTTAATATGAAGTACTAATTTTCATAATTTTAAAATGGTTTTAAAATGAGATTAAATTATGGTAATTAGCTAAAATTTAAATAAAAAACTGTAAGTGTGAGAAATGCCTCTTTTTACAGAAGAAGTTTTACAAAGAATTAGATATCTTCATTTCAAAATTAAAAAAATTGAAGAAGCGTTAGATAAAGAAGAAGAAAGCTTTACTTTAGACGACTTAAATCTTGTCTTAGAATACACTAAAATCTTAAATATTAACTATCAAAATGAGGATCAAGTTAAACTCTTAAAAACTTTAAACATTACGCCAAATTTCTTAGAACCACTAGAGAACAACAGAGAAATACTGATTAAAGATTTAATGTTTGAATGCGCACGAAATTTATGGGTTATGGCACGAGCTTATTCTCATATCTCAGATAGGTTTGAAGCGGATGAAGAATGGGAAGATGCTATAATAGCAATGGTTGAATGTAGCAAAATGTTCAAGACAAGTGCGTATTTTAGTGCAGCATCTATTTATCAATATGATTTAGGGATAACTCTTTCATCTGAGAATCTAGAATTAAATTCTGAAGAAACAAGAATACTTGCGCAGAGTATCGCGGCTTTAAAGGAAGAAAATTCTAATAATACATACTTTGCTTCTAAACTCTATGCAGGGTTAAGTTCATTGTCAAAAAGATTATTCTATTTAAAGAAGCATGAAGAGAAAAAAAAACAACAATTAAGAGCTCAATTTCATTTCGATATGGGTAAAGCATGTCAATTAAAAGCTCAAGCTTCGTTAGAATCTTCTATCACTAATATCAATAAAGACAAAGTTATGAAACTCCAGCAGAAGGCAAATTTTTACTTTTTAAAATCGGAAGAAATATGGACTGAAATGATCAGTAGTTTGTCTGAATTATCTAATGAGGAAAGAAGTAGTATTGAGCAAAATCTATCTATTGTTAAAGAGATATTGCAAGATGAGAAATTAGATCTATTAGGTTATGAGGAGATCAAAAGAATTCAAGACCCGGAGCCAATTATTATTATTCCAGAAAATTTAGCCCCATTTGTTCCAAAAAGCACTATATATTTAACTAAGTTTGTGCCAAAGGACTTGAATATTAAGAGATTTAAATCGTTTCAAAAGAAAAAATTGGAACAAAAAATCCCATATAGCAAACGAGAAAGATTAATGGATAAGAAAGCGGGAATCGTGAGAACTATTAATGAATTGAAATTACTAAAAGAGAACAAAGAAATTGATATTGATAAATTCGCGGAGCTACTTGAGAAATATTCAACTAGGCTTAATATGATAGAAACTGCTACAGAGAAATTAGCTCATTTAACCAAATAATAATCAAAGCTTTCAAAAATACTTTATCTTAATTTATTTCTTTTCAAAATACAATTTTCGATTTTGTTCCAGTTCAAATTTTCTCTCAGTCTCCTCCTTATAAAGAATATCGTAAATTTCTTTAAAAACAATTCCGAGTAAAAGAGTTTCTATAATTAGGTTTAAGAATACCATCATCAGTTGAAGATTATGTAAATCTATAAACAATAATGATATAAAAACAAATAAATGAGGTGTATACAATAATGATACAACTCCAATTCTCTTTCCAAATTTATAAATGTGTTTTTCTTCTAGGCTAAATACTCGGTCCAACTTTAGAGCTTCTATTAAATAGTAAAAACTAAAAAAAATATTTACTAAAGCTAAGATAATTATAAAATCTCTTTCATCTGGCTCCAAGGCGATGTAAGGCTTTAAAATTATAGACCCAAGTAATAAAGTAGATGAAAAGACAAATTGAACAACTGATAATGATAGTAAACCGTCATGAAAGTATTTATAATCCATTTTTCTTCAAGAGAAATGTTTTTATATCGTGTAAAAAAGATATTGGTCAAATTTTAAAATTGAAATTTTATTAAAGATAAAAACAAAAAATGTATTATTGAATAATAAATAATTGCGTGCTATCAATGACATATTTAACCAACGAAGAAATTGAGAAATTAAAATTAATACATCCCAAAAAACGATATCTGCGTTATCTTTTTTTAGCAATTGGAATACTAATTATTTTTTTAGGATGTCTGTTTACATTTATAGGTTATGATTTTGGAATAACTCTTAACGGTTTTAATCTCTCACTAATCGTAAACATCTTAATTATTATATTCGGAGGTATTATTACTTCGAAATATTATATAACACCCTACTATATACGGGAAAACTCTTTAACTTATAAAAGCATGCGAGATTTAAGAGAACCAGTTGAAGATTATGTGAAATTTAATTCGTTTGCAATTACGAGACTCATAGCCTCTATACTCTTAATAATAAATGGCCTTATTTCGTTTGTTATATTTGGTGTTGGTGTTGGTCATACGGAAGAATTTGGAAGCGCGATATTTCTTGGTGGACCCTCTTGGTTTTATGTTACTGGTTTCCCCATGCTAATGACAGGTCTTGGCTTATTAATTTATTTTATTCTTAGTCCATTTCGAGGTATATTTTCAAAGTCGAAGAACTTTCTTTTCTTTTCCGAAATTAGACCTGGGTTTGCATGGTTAACCGAAATTCCGAAAAAGGATATCGAATTCGTACGATTCCAAAATAATCACACCGGACCAAAATTGGCTTGGATCATTCTAATGATCCCATTTATCGTCTTACAACTCATGACGGCGATTCCCTTATTTGCTGCGGAAAGAGCAGGGCCAGAATTCGTATTATCCTGGACATTCATCGTATTAACTATTATTGATATCGTAGTTTTAGTAATATTAGTGATGTTTCAACAAAAATACTTCGAAATTGCTACGAAAGAAAAATTATATGAAATGTGGTTTTCGCCTATAAAATTGAAGAATCGATCACATTTTAAACAAAATTTTGCCAATTTTTTGGAATGTAATCCAAATCTGCGGAACGCAGAAACGAACGGCGATGATACGGTATTCTCAAGTGTTAACTCGACTAATTTTCAATTATTTAAGCTTATCTTTGGGTTATTTTTAATAACAATTGCTCTAATAATGCTTACGCAAATGGTGTTATTTGGCCCTCAGGTATGGTGGTTCGCTTTATTGTATGGATTAATGTTGTTGGTAAAAGCTGTTTTTTACGACTTTAGTAAGAAGAATGGAGATTCATTTGAATTTAACGAAGAATCAAAAGAATTTAGGTTTAAGCGAGAATTCTTACACAAGTTTCACTATATTGCTGCTAAAAAGGTAGAGTCACTAAGCATAAAAAAATGGTACAGAAAAATAGATTTTTTTGATGTTTTTGGAATATGTGGGATTTTAGTATTCCTCACGCTTCAACAATTGGAAGGATGGTTAGCAGCAGATACTTTTACGCTAAGAATAGATAATTTGATTAGTACTTTGTTATGGATGTTGGTAATCGCATTTATTACATTTTATTTATGCTATCCGATAGATTTCATTGAAATAAAATCGCCATCTATAACTTATAGAGTTCAAATCACTCTAAATTTAAAAGAAACCAACATGATTAGTCAATATTTAAAGAACTTGAAAAATTTCCCGAAAGAAATTATGAAACCTGAGATGAAAAATACTTTTTTAATAAGAATGGTTATAATTTTTGCTCTTATTTTCGGGAGCTTAATCTATATGGCAGCTTATTTTGTATTTTTCTTTTAAATATTCTCCTTAGACTCTAAAATCATAATGAATTAATTTCTAGAGATCTTTTATTGCATATGTCTGCTGACCAAATAAAATTAATATTATACATGAAAGATATGTTCTCCGATCTAATCTACATCAATAGCGTAATCGCTACGGAATTAGTTAAAATAACTGAAAATTTAGCGGCTATGAGACACGGAGAAGATTTTTTAGAAAGAAGCACTTGTACAACAGAACATAATGAGTTAAATCAAGAAATAATAAACATACTAGACAAATATAACAAAACTTCAAGCGAAGTTATACGAGTAGAGCGCTTAAAAAAGCATGTTTTAAAGCATCTGGGTGAAATTAAGTAAGATGCCTCAGGGTAAGGGAGATTTTGACAAATTTGTTGAGAAACTTCAAGAGGAAATCGTTGATAAAGAAATACACGATTTTAACAAACATATTGTAAACTTGTTTCATAACCCTAAAAATTGGGGAAAACCGGCTAATTTCACAATATCTCATTCTTACAAAGGAGAAAAAAATGATACGATGGAATTTTATTTAACGATTCAGGACGATATTATTAAAAGTGCTAATTTTTTTACTGATGGCTGCGGAGCAACTGTAGCAACTGGAAGTCAAACAACTATATTAATTGAAGGGAAATCTTTAAAGTATGCTGAAAGCCTAAAACCCGAGAATATAGACCTGGCTTTAAATAGATTACCTGAAGATCATAAACATAGTCTAGATCTTGCAGTAACTACATTAAGAAATCTTATTGCGAAATACAAAAGTAAAAAGAATTAATTATTTGTAAAATGAATAGCGTAGAAATTGAAAATATAGATATTCCAATCAAAGATGAAGATTTATTTTTAAAGGGAACTATTTATTCTGATTCTAACACACCTAAGAAAGCTCCTTTTATAATTAATTTAGCTGGATTATTGGATCATCGCGAGAGTTATTTTGTCAAGTATTATACAGAAAAATTCGTTGACGCTGGATTTTATGTGTTATCTTACGATTACCGTGCACATGGAGAAACTAAAAAACAGACGGGATCTAGGTGGGATAAGATGGTTGTTCAAATATTTTCCGATATCCAAATTGTAATTGATTGGGTGCTAACCCATCAGTCTTCCAGACTCTTGGAACAAAAAATAATTCTATTTGGAAGGAGTATAGGGGCATCAATTATTTTAACACAAGGTTTCCTTAACAAAAAAGTAAAAGCTTTAATTGCTCTGTGTGCGAGATACGATTACCATTCGACCACTATAA
The DNA here is from genome assembly GCA_030615235.1 of Promethearchaeota archaeon. GTDB lineage: Archaea > Asgardarchaeota > Lokiarchaeia > Sigyniarchaeales > SOKP01 > SOKP01. The sequence goes on along the minus strand of JAUWZR010000008.1, from coordinate 4,065 downwards.
AATTTCAAGAGGAAATTATTCAGAAAATCAGCCCTAAATATTTTCTAAAAAACGAGCCATCAAACAATAAAAGAATTCTGATAGCCCATTGTAAAGATGACAATAGAATCCCATTCTCTAATCTCTCGCAGATTAAAAAACAACTCGGTTTAAATGCGGAGAATGTAATTCAATTTGAGGGGGGATCTCATTCATTCAAAAATCATAGGGAAATTTTGTTTAATGTTACTCTTAAATTTTTAAAAAAAATATAAGAAATGAAACAATATGTTAAAATGTAAAAAGTTAATATAAAAAAGTGATGCTGTATGAAAAAGATCTTAATTGTGGGTCCAGCAAGCCAAATACTTGGGATAAGAATTGCTAAGGGTTTAGACATTAATTACTATAACACTGAAACAAAAACATTTCCTGATGGAGAAAACTACCTTAGAATAAACATAGATAATGATTCCTTAATAGATGGAACGGAGGTTATAATTGTCCAATCAACAGGACCGAGCTCAAGCGAAAACCAAAATGGAAGGTTAATCGAGCTTTTAATGATGATCGAAGCTGTTAAAAGAATGGGTGCCACTAAAATTGTTGTTGTTATTCCTTACCTAGCTTATGCTCGTCAAGATAGTGTTTTTAGACCAGGAGAGTGTAAATTTGCTCAATTGGTTCTAAGACTTATAGATTCAATGAGAATTAATGAGCTCTATGTTGTTGATATTCACTCTCAAAAAATTTTAGAAGAAATCCAATGTAAGTGTGTGAATATAGATTCTATGAAAATTTTAGCGGATTATATTAAATCTTTAAACATTAAAAATATTGTAGTGGTCGCTCCTGACAAAGGTGCTGTAGAAAGATCTAGAGCATTTGCGAAACATTTTGGAGATAACATACCAGTAGATTATTTTGAAAAAGTACGAGATGTTAAATCGGGAGAGATAACAATGTCGGGAAAATTAAGTTTAAAAAATAGAGATGTCATCATTTCAGACGATATTATTGCTACGGGCGGAACGATGGCTAAAGCCATAAAAATTTTAAAGAAGGAAGGGGCTAATAGAATATTTGCTGTAGCAACCCACGCCCTTTTATTACAAAATGCAAGATATAGAATATTTAGTGCAGGAGCAGATGATATAATCGGTACTGATTCTATTGATAACGAAGTGAGTAAAGTCTCATTATCGAAAGCTATTGTAGATTATTTGAAATGAATTTTTAATAATTTTCTATAATTTTAAAAATCAAAGCGCGTGTTTCTTGCTGAACATCTACTTCTGATAAATTATTATTAATTTTATGATTCGCGTTTTCTATAACTTCATTTAAACCGAATCTAATTTCTCGTTGATCCCTATCCCGTATCTCACTTAAAGAATTTGGATCATCAGGTCTTTTTCTGTTAGAAAGTCTTTCATACCTAATTTTTTCGTCTACTATAGTTGCAATTAATGGAAATTTCCAGTATTTTCTAAAAACTTTAACTTCTGCCATAGATCTTAACCCATCTATGAAACACACTTCAATTTCTAACTTTTTAATTAAATTTACGCATTTCTCAGCAATTATCTCTGGTCCGTAATTTTTTCGTAATTCCAGGGCTATTTTCCCCAAATGTACATCACTAGGGTCGATGTTTCTACGTTTTGCTTCGTTTCTTATAACATCCCCCATTGTTATGATAATCCCTAAATCCACTATAGCTTTCAAGACTGTTGATTTACCGGAACCGGGCAATCCACAAAATCCTATAACTTTCATAAAGGTTATTTAATCGTTGTAATAATTTAACGTGTTATTTTTCTAATTTGTTAAAAAGATTGATAAATTTAAAAGTTTTAAATTTATCCAATAAATAGTTGAAACTATTAAGAGATTAGAAAATTATACGGATTCAATACGAGCTTACTAAGCAGAGTTAGTCGATTTAAAACTATAAATTAGGTTTAGAGCATTGAAACTTCAAAAAGAGGAGGAAGTTAATTTTTCATCCGATACTGATGAAACATTCGAGATATCGAATAGAGATTACTACATTCAGAAGTACGGGATTGATCCGGCAATCACGCCAGTACATTTGTCATATAATGCTTATAAACGCATTGTTGGTTATGCTATGAGATATGGAAACAATGATCTTCCTCAAAAAACCTGGCGTGAAGTTTATGGTATATTAGTTGGGTCGATTAAGGAAAATAAAGAAGTGGTCGTTAAGGATGCAGTCCCCGTTATGGTAGGCGATAGAGCATATGTTGAGTATAAGAGCAAGCATTATGTAGATACAGCCCAGTTTAATACAGCAATATATGAAAGAGCAATTCAAGATGATAAGGAAGATTTCTTTGTTGGTTGGTGGCACACTCACCCGGGAATAGGATTTATTTTTTCACCAAGAGATATTGAAACACAACTCTTTTACCAAGGTGTTAATCCATTTGCTATTGCTCTTGTTTTTGATCATTGCCAAAAAGAATCTAAATCATATTATTTAGGAATAGCTGGAATAAGGTTGAAAAATCCTGATCGAGGTATGTTCGCTACATATTCAAACTCAATAGAATTAAAGTTTGAACATACTATAGAGAAAATGGTTAAAAATGTTGATAAAGTCGTAAAAGAAATCGACAAAAACATGAATGATGTTCTGAGAGAAATTAAATACATAGATGAAATTTTACGAAAAAAATATCTTGCTCAACTTCAAAGGAATTTCGGTCTTATTATGGTTTTAAAAAGAGATATTAAAATAACCAACGATGAATTAGAAGCTGAAAATGAGGATTACTATTTATACGAATGGGATCCTGATATCGACAAAAAAATCTACAGAATCCCGAAGTTTAGAGAGAAAATTGAAAAAGAATTAAAAAAATACGAAACAATTCTTTCTGATTTCAAGGCTGATAAGACCGATCCTGCATTCAAGAAAAAGAAGGTGAAATACAATAAAAAGCTAAATGAAATGCTGGCTAAGCCCAACGAATGGTATACAAAAATCATGAATGATTTTACTAAAAGGATTGGAAATATTTCACCCTTTTTCGATTATCTAGATACAGATGAACGAAAGATAATTGAACATTTCGAGGAAAGGATTTCTGAATACCAAAAGGTCTTAGATGATTTAAAGAGTCGTTCTGAGTTTAATTTATAAATTTTCCAATCACAATGTGACCTTATTTTTGTCACAAAGTGAAAGTTTAATTTATTGTTTTATTTAAAAGATTATTCACTTAATTGCTTTTTAAGTATTGTTTTCAGTAAATAATTTAAATAACTTTTAAATTACTTGATATATATTTAATATTTAGACTGCTTTTAAATCAAACTTAACAAATAATTGGTAATGAGGTTTTTTCATGCCTAATGATACAACTCTTATAATAAGAAATCGAACAGATCGGGAGAAAACTATAAAGGACGCAATTTTTGCATTTTCAGGAGGAAAAAAAACGCTATTAATAAAAGGGGAAGGAGAAGAAATTTCAACTGCGGTTGAAGTTGCTGAAATTTTAAAAAAGCGTATGTATCCCGGAGTAGAAATAGCCAAAGTCTCGTTAGGGAGTCGTCCTTACTTTGAAAATAGACAAAGGAATAACTATCGAAAAAACAACAGAAACTATGATAATAGAAAAAATAAAAAGGATTTAATTTCTAAAATCGAAATAACCCTCTCAAAATCACTCTACTAGAATTGATTTATGACTTTTGAAAACTTAGGGCCTTTATTGCAAGAGGCTCGAACAACCGCTTTGTGTAATGTTTGCAATAATTACATATATAAAAGAGTTTACCACGACGAGAACTCGAAAAACAAGCAAAAGGTCGTATTTGTTTGCAAAAACTGCCTAAAGAATAAAGAAAAATAGTTATTAGATAAAGCTCCTTTATTTTTTTATCTATCATTCTTGATATTATAATAATTATTTTGGTTTTTAAATTAAACGAGAGAGTTTACTACGACGAAAATTCGAAAGACAAACGAAAAGTCGTGTTCGTTTGTAAAAACTGCCTAAAGAATGATAAAAAGTAATAATTTGTTTATTTTCTTTACTCCGAGTTGGATAA
>JAUWZR010000295.1 GCA_030615235.1 Promethearchaeota archaeon | reverse complement strand
TTCAGTTGCCGGAAAGAGGGTGGTAAGGGCGATATGCACATAGTCTGGTTTTATCTTCACACTAAACTTAATAGTCTCCAGTATCTGTTTTCTGCTCTCTGTAGGATTGCCAATCATAAAATAGGCTAAAGTAGTTATGCCTACTTCTCTACTCCACTGGAAGGCTTTTTCTGCTTGCTGTAATGTAATACCTTTTCTTAAAATGTTCAGTATCCCCTGGGCACCTGCTTCTACTCCGAAGTGAATTCTTTCACAACCAGCTAATTTTAATTTCTTCAGAATTTTTTCATCTACTGTATCTACTCTCGCCCGAATGTCCCACATAATTTTTAAATTCCGCCTTAATATCTCGTTGCAAATATCAATTACCCTTTGTTTTTTAATAGTAAAGGTATCGTCATATAAAAATATTTCTTTAATGCCAATCCGTGCGCATTGTTCCATTTCATCAACTACGTTTTCCGCAGAACGATACCGAAATATCTTACCTAACTGCGGTCGGGTACAAAAGATACATTTAAAAGGGCACCCCCTGCTGGTCATCATAGTTGTAATTGGTGTTCGTTTCGCTAAGACAGAATAATACTTTTGGTAAGGCACTAAATGACGTGCGGGGAAAGGAACCGCGTCTAGATTAGTAATAAATTCACGTTTGCCAGTATTAATGATTTCTTTATTTCGTTTATAGACAATACCTCTAATTTTGCTTAAATCCTTCCTTTGAGATAAAGCATTAATAAGGTCAGGAAAAACATATTCGCCTTCTCCTAGGACCAAAAAATCAATCTCCGAATTTGAAATTGTCTCTTCAGGATATATGTTCACGTGAGGCCCACCTAATATCAGAGGGATGCTCTTATCTAATTCTTTTACAATTTTAGCTGTCAATATAACATCAACAAGTGTAAAGGTCATTGCTTGAATACCCACGATATCCGGATTCCTTTTTCTGATTTCACTCTTCATTTCTTCATAATTCATCTTTTCTACTTGCGTGTCCAATATCTCTATCTGATGGTCTGTATATCTTTCAACACAGGCAGCAATATACATAAGACCTAAGGACGGGTAACATCCTGTTTCTTCATCCACTACATTAGGAACATTTGTAGAAATCATATTCAATTTTGGAGGGCGTATCAATAGAACTTTCATTCTTTACCCCTCCTTAAGGCAGAAATTTGATCAGCCAGAATCCCAAAAAAGAACACAATAAAGCTTGAGATAATAAGTAGGATTGCCCCGCTAGGAATGTGAAATTGTAGAAATATCAACACAAAAAGTGCATATAAAAATCCAACGACAAATAGAATTATACTCACGGGCACAAACACTTTCAAAGGGTTAAATAGAACAATTACTCGAATAATTAATAAGAGAGTTTGTAAACCATCTTTAAACAAATTTACAGAACTTTTTCTTCCAACTCTCTTAGAAACTGCAATAGGAGCATATTTAACATTATATGCCGATTTCAACATGGCAAGAGTAATCGTAGTAGAAAAAGAAAAACCATTTGGCAAAATATTCATAAACTCAAGCGCCTTCTTTTTCTTAATTGCCCGAAATCCAGAATTTAAATCTGGGATTTTACTATTAGATAAATAATTTGCCACAATACTTAGAATCCATTTTCCAGGTCGTCTAAAAATTGGAACATACGAACCCCTTTTTCTTGTTCCAATCACCATTTCGTATTCATTCATATATTTTAATATCTCTAAAATGTCATTCGGATTATGCTGTCCATCAGCATCTACCAAAAATATCACATCATACAACGCTTTCCTAATCCCACTTTTAATGGAAGCTCCATATCCTTTATTATAGGGGTGGTCTATTACTTCAACACCTAGCTCCTTAGCTACTCTACTGGTATTATCAGTAGAACCGTCATTCACCACAATTACTTCATAATTAATTTTGGCATTTTTTAGTGTCTTATCTATACCTATTATTACGCCTTTTATAGTATCCTCTTCGTTATATGCCGGAATTACGATTGAAACAGATTCATTTTTTGTGGTTTTATTCATAATCCACCTTCCCCCTTTTAATAATTTTGATAATAGCCCCTCTGAATCTAGAACTATTCCCATTAGAAAGACGTAGTTTCTGCCAGCAACTACGTGTTGCATTCGGTATATTTCAGATTGACATTAAAATTAGTTGAATGTTGCAGGGTGGAAATCTCTGATAATATACTTTTCTTTCATTCTCCAAAAGAACATCCTTAATAACAAGAAGGAAAGTGTAAAAATAATTTTCCACATTTTGACACCAGATTTCTCACCAATATTATAGATAACTCTGACAGGGATATCTTTTACCCGGAAATAGTGCACATTCAACCTGACCAGAAAATCGTTGGGCATACCAAATCTCTTGTAAACCTTATCCAGGTT
>JAUWZR010000157.1 GCA_030615235.1 Promethearchaeota archaeon | reverse complement strand
CCGATTAAATCTCCAATGTTAGCATCAGGATCAGCATCAATGACAAGAATATTTTCATATTTTTTAGTTTCAATTACATGCTTTAGCATTAAAACTAATAAAGTTGACTTTCCTACTCCACCTTTCCCACTAAAAGATATTACTTTTGGACTCAATTAATTATCCTCATAATTTATTTTATCATGGAATAAAAAATTTTGAATTCATATAAGCTTTGATTTTATAAATTCTAAAATTACCCTCTAAAAACATTAAATTAGATACTCAAACTTAAATAAAACTAAAGAAAACGAATCCTATCAAGAGGCAAAAGAGATTTTTGCGAAGATAATTTAAATAAATTTTCTTACTTTATTAACGAGATTTTCTACATAAACCTGATAATCTCTTGTTTGATTTAGCCTAATCCTTAATGACTTCTTTTGATTCTCTAATTTTTCTGTTATTATATAGCTTTTGTTTAATGTTGTTCCTTGAATTTTTCAGAAGCAGGTTCTCCACCAATTCCCCAATGAGTCTTTGGGATTTCGTGAACAATTACTTCTACAGCGTGTTGGGGGACGCCTAAGTCAACAAAAACTTTGGTTATGTTTTGTATTACGGTTTTAACTCTTTCATCTCCAAAGCCCTTCCAAACATTTACATGAATAATAGGCATTTTTTCACCTCTGATTTGTATTATTATGTGATAATGATTCAACCTTTTAATTTTACTTTTTTTTTATTTATTAAATTTGTTAAAGAAAATATTTGCTAAAATAATATAGAGCTTTTTTTATATTAAATAATTCCAATCATATAATATTATTTTTCTAAAAGTAGAAATCTTTATATATTAATGTTGGATATTATAATTTGGTATATTCCAAAATTGGAAAAACAAAATTATATAGATAAAGTAATATTAAAAATAGAATCACCCTTTTTGAGAGCTGCAAAAATTTATATGTCAAAGAAAGAAGAAAATCTGGAAGAAATTTCAATTGAAACTGTTTTAGATTTATCAGTTACACAAATTATAATGCTTCAATTATTAGAACGGAATCTAAAGATACCAGTCCGTTTTGCTCTACTTCAGGATTTAAACGATTTTATATTAGACCCAAAACATGAGATTTCTCCCTCAAGTTTTTACAATAGTCTGAAAAAGCTTGAAGGATTAGGATTAATACAAACACTAAAGGGTAAAGATACTGTAGGAAAGAAAATCGGCCTTAAATCGACTTCCAAAGCACAAAAAGCTATAAGGCTAATTAATAAATTTACTCTCCCTTGGGCAGTTTCGTTAAACGAATTATTAAGCAATATGATTCCAGAATTGATACAAAAAGCAGGTCTTCCTACAGAAGAATCAGAGAAAGCAGATAATTTAATTCTTCTTAGTTTTGATGGGAGCATGGATCCTAATATGTATAGATATTTTCAAGATAATTGGTCTAAAGAAGTTTACTTCTTAGCAGATGACACAACTACCAAAAGGTTAAAGAAAAGAGGTATAATAGGATTTCATCAATCAAAATTTACTAGTAAGATTAGAGAAGCTAACGATTTTTTTGATGGTTGTTGTTTATACCACTATCAGAGAGGAAAGAATATTTATGGGATTGAAAATAAAGAATTATTAAAAGAGTTAAACAGAGTAATGAAACCAGGAGGAGCTTTAGTTGCCCAAACATTAGCACCTCTACCAAATGTAGGTAATATTTATGTCGATTCCTTAGCCGAACTCTATAGCAGTCAACCTTTCTTTTATTCCTGTAAGGAAGAAGATCTCATACAAGATTTAAGGGATGCTGGTTTTAAAGATGTCGATTCAATGGAACATAAGGGTTTTATTTTTTCATGGGGATCTATTCCAGGATAGCAAATCTATGTGAATTTAATAAATCCAAAATTGGAATATAAAATTCAATAAACAAAAAATTTGGTGAAATAAGTTGGAAATCGCAATTGAAACACATAATTTGAAAAAATATTTTGATGAAATCCATGCTGTTGATGGTATAGACTTACAAATTCCAAAGGGCTCATTGTTTGGAGTTCTTGGTCCTAATGGGGCAGGAAAAACAACAATAATAAGAATGTTATCAACAATTCTACATCCAACTGATGGTACTGCTACGGTCTTAGGATTTGATATCAAAAAAGAAGCTCTTGAGATTAAGAAACGTATTGGAGTTTGTCCTCAAGAACTCGTTCTTTACCCGCGTTTAACAGCAAGAGAGAATATTCATTTAATTGCCCAAATGCATGGGATGGCAAAAAAAGACTATAAAGAAAGAACTGATGATTTGTTAGGGAAAATGAATTTGTTAGATCGAGCAAATTCTTTAGTTAAAGGTTTTTCAGGTGGAATGAAACGGCGAGTAAATGTATTAATGGCTGTAATCCATGAACCAGAGTTATTATTTTTTGATGAACCTACAGCAGGGCTAGATCCCCAGTCACGACGGGTAGTATGGGATTTTATTCGAGATTTTCAAGAAAGAGAATGTACTATTATCTTGACAACACATAATATGGAAGAAGCGGATGATCTTTCGGACGAGCTTGTTATAATAGATCATGGAAAAATTATTAGCCAAGGCACTCCAGACGAATTAAAAGGAAAATTAGGAGAAGGAGATATATTAGAATTTAAAATTAAAGAGATAGAACAAAGAAATGAGATTATCGAGCGAGCGAAATCATTAGAATTTGTTAGATGGGGAAAACCAGTTGGAAAACATAGGATAGTTCTTAATGCTCTTGATGGATTACGGCGAGTTTCTGAAATCATGGAGGTTATTAAAGTTAAAATGGAAGATATCTCTGTTCGGAAAAACACTTTAGAGGACGTATTTATTGATATAACAGGCAGGAGGTTGAGAGATTAATGGAAAAAAAAATGAGACCTAAAATTATACAACAGCTTCGGTATTTAACAATAAAAAACTTCAAATCGATGATCCGGGAGGTAAGTCAATTAGTTTGGATTTTTGGTTACCCCTTAGTCTTTATTCTTTTATTTAGGTTTGGATATGGTTTAGAGGTTTTTAATATATTTGCACCAGGTGTAATAATACTAGCTCCAATTGTATTAATTTCACAATTAGCAGGTCATTTCGCTGAGGAAAAGGAATCAGGGACATTACAGCGTCTAGTAACTACTCCTGTCTCTCGCTCAACAGTATTATTATCCGGTTTGTTTTCGCAATTAATAGTAGCAGCAGTACAAATTGTAGTTATGCTCCTTTTGACTTTACTATTTGGAGTATCCATCAATCCTAATGCAAATATATTCTTGTTATTCTTTATTCCATTTTTAGTTGCATTTACATCTCTTGGATTTGGTTTAATACTTGCGTCTGTTGTGAGAACTGCAAGTTCTGCTGGAGGTCTGGCATGGTTTATCATTTTACCGCTCCAATTTTTAGGTGGATTACTTACAGCTCCACTTTTAGATTTTATACCTACAGCTTTAGCAGCAGAAGCAATGGGTGCTGTAATGATTTATGGTAGTACAGCATTTGATCCAATTGGATTAAATTTGATATTAATTGCCATTTGGGGAATAGGCTTAATTCTTCTGGGTATTCTTTTATTCCGAAGAAAAACTGCAATTCTATAATATTTGTTCTTTAAGAACAAACTTTTTTTTTTTTTTGAATATGATCATCTATTTTTAGTTCATTAATCAATTTTAGCAAGAAGCAAAAGAGAGTTTTGCGAAGATAATATAAAATCAATTATACTTCTTTATTTTCCATGTTATAAGAATTCATTAATCTTCTTATTTCTGAAACGCTTCTCTACTCCATTTTTCATTCCAGGTAATTCAAAGCAGCAATCCGGGATCATTTTCTTGAAATATTGTTTATTCTCTCTTTCAGCTATGAATTGAGATTTGTACAATGTTTCGAATATCTCTTCTCCGGAAAATTGGATATCCTCGAAGTAAGGTACTATCCGACGATCTCTACTGATATTTTCTACTACTTTTTTTAAGGGTTGATGAAACTGACGAATTGCTCCTTTTTCGTCTATTATCCAAGTTTCACGCGTTTGCTCGTTATACAAACAAATGACGCATTGTGGCCACCTTTCATGAAAATAGACCAAAACAAGATCAAGAACGTTATGTTTGAGCGATACAATTCCGAATAACACGCCACGATTGTTAATTTCAGTTCTCGTAAACTGCTTTGCCCGGTAAGCCTCAGTGAATACTTCTCGCATCATTTTGTTGATTTTTTTTGCCATTTGAGTGCCAGAATTACGCAATATTGCTTCTGGAATCGTTATTATTTGTCGTTCTATTTCTGGAGAATATCGAGAATGACGGTGAATATTCTTTATTAATTCTTCATGTGAATAACCTTTAGCACATCCAATAACTTCCAAAGGGTCCCTTTTTTTTGTCATTTTCAACAATAAAATTCTTTTATTTGTGTTTCCATATAATCTTCGTTAGAAAAATGATGAAGAGTAGTTTGACTATGACCATCAATTAAGATGTAAGGATCTGCTCTTTTTAATACGACTCCCACAGCTCTTAAATCTTGTCTACGCTTAAAAACGAACTTTTGAGTGCGCAAATTGATTATTCTTTTAGCTGAGATTGGTCCAATTCCTGGAACTCGGAGTAATTCTTGGTAGGAGGCTTCATTTGGGTTCACGCGTTTATGATGTTTGAAATATTCCTTTGCCAAATGAATTTTTGGATCTCCTTTGGGTAAATTACCTTCTTCTGTTACAACTCCTTCTAAATCTTTTAGTTTAAAGTGGTAGATTCGCATTAACCAATCGCTCTGGTATAATCTATGTTCTCTTTCTAAAGGTGCAGCTTGTTTACTTCCTAATGGGGTGCCTTTGATTGGGATGAACGAGGAAAAATAAGCTCGCCTTAAATCAATTTTTCTATATCCCCAATCAATTCGTTTAAGTAAATCCAAATCTGTTTCTTCTTCAGCCGCTCCAACTACAAATTGGGTAGTCTGTCCACAATTTAGTATTGGAGCTCCATCCCATCGGAATTTTTTATACCCATCGCTACGCCGTTCCTTAATCATTTTTTCTTGTTCTTCCAATTTATTATCTGCTTTTAAATCATTCATAGCTTTGAGGGCTTCTTCGTTATGTTTAATACGAATCTGTTTTAACCAGCGTTGGCGGGTTATTATATCGTTGTAAAAATCTTTTTGCTCTGCGATTTCAGAGAGAAATTCCTTAGTTGAAGCTTCACTATTAATTGAGATGCGATCCGACATAGAAATTGCGTCTTTAAGCAGAGATTGGCTTACTCCTGGCAAGCATTTAAAATGTATATATCCCCCAAAATTATATTTAAAACGGAGAAGTCTGATAGCCTCAAGCATTTCTTCAGTAGTTTGGTCAGCACTTCCACAAATTGCGGAAGATATGAATACTCCTTCAACTACATTCATTGAATAAAGCTTCATAAATGTACGGGCGTATTCTTCAGGTGTAAAACTTACTTTATGCTTACAGCTATGAGAAAAACAATACTTACAGTTGTAGATGCATTTATTTGTGTATAATGTCTTAAAAAGGCTCATGCATCGACCATCAGGCGTATAACTATGGCAAATACCAGCGCTTACAGTATTTCCAATTGTTTTTTTTGGATCTCCAAAAAGACCCGGATATTTTTCTGTGCGACTGGAAGCAGTGCTCGCACAGATATCATATTTAGAATTTTCTCCTAAAATTCGAATCTTTTCTAAAGTAGATGGCACTTTTTTTTAATCAGCTACATATAGTAATTTATCATAAAATTGTCTATTATGTGATTTCTTGATGTTCACCTTATAAATTGGGGGGGATCAGTAAATTTTTAATTAGACTAAGATTAAATAAAAATTTAATTTCTAACATTTCTTCCCATAAGTAGTAAAAAAAATATAAGGTTTATATTGAGCTGATATTAATGCCATATTACACTGGAGGAGAAATTGTATCAAAATACCTAATTCAAGAGGGAATCAAGTATGTTATTGGAATTCCAGGTCATGGAAATTTACCGCTAGTCGATGCATTTTTCAAAGATAAGGATAAAATTCAACTGATTCAACCTAAACAAGAAATGTCAGGGGTGCACCTCGCAGTAGGATATTATAGAATCACTGGAA
>JAUWZR010000247.1 GCA_030615235.1 Promethearchaeota archaeon | reverse complement strand
TTTTGGAATCGATTTCTTGGTAATAACTCCTGTAGATAAATCAATATAAGCTATTTTTTTCTCCCAAACTATAATTTTTCACCTTTACTTATTAATTTCGCTTAACCTTTAAGCTCTTATTTTTTTACTGCAATGGGAATTTGTGCCCACACATGGAACAGAATTTAATTCAGAAGGTGAGTATTCTATAGTAATCACTGAAAAAATTAAAGTTATTTACTTTTTATTTAAAGCATCTATTAGATTTAAATATATCAGCGAAAAACTAATAATTAATCAATAAATTTAAAATTATGTAATGGAAACCGTTTATTAGTAATAGAATGATTAATATAATACCATATACTTATGGTTTTGCTATAATAAGTATTAATCAAATTTACCTTTTTTAAAAAAGAGTGATATATCCATGAGTGAATCTTCTAAAGTTAGATGTTTAAATTGTCTAGAACGCTTTCAAATCCAACTAAATGTAAAAGAAGCTATGTGTCCTCGTTGTAAAATTAAATATAGGATTTCTTGGCCATGGCCTGGTCAACCCAAGGTTCGCGGTTTAGCAAAATAAATCTTTAGAATGTAAATACCTATAACTTCAGCTATATTTATTAATTTATTAAAAAGATTTAATGATCCATAGCTAATTTAATCAATTCTGTAATATCATAGATTTCAATTAGATTTTTAGGAATAGAACTAATACGAGAAGCAAACCGGAAGTTTAATTGGCATTGAGGACAAGCTGTTGTTAAAATATTAACATTTGTTGGCAGAAAATCTTCTTTAAGTCTCATTTGTGTTGTTTCTATACTTATTTGATTATTGAATGTCCAAAGACCTCCTCCTCCTCCGCAACATCGAGCACAATTTCTATTCAGTGGCATTTCAATGAGGTTAAGATTAGGGATCGCTTTCAATACATTGCGTGGAGCATCATATACTTTACTATGTCTTCCAAGTGAACATGGATCATGATATGTAACATTTAAATTTAATGGCTTCAGCTTTATTTTTTCTTCCTCTAACAGTTTTTCAATATATTGTGATGAATGTAGTATCTCACATGGTATTTCAACATTTAAGATTTCAGGATAAAGTCGTGTGAAGGTGTAATAACAACCAGAACAAGGAGTTATTAAAGTTTTAGCCTTTGTTCTTTCAATTCTCTCAATTACTTCAATCGCAACTTTTTTTGCTTCGTCCCATAATCCTGTTGCAATTAAAACATAACCGCAGCATCCTTCCTTTTCTCCTAACATCGTGAAATCAACATTAACGCGGCTTAGAATGTTTATGAAAGCTTCAGCTGTTTTTGGGGTTCGTGTTGAAACGGTACACCCTAGCCAACATAAATAATCTGCTGTTTCTGTTAAAATATTTTTAGGAATATTTTTTATCCGAGAAAGGCGTCGATTAACAGGTATAGCAGAAGGGTCTCCATGCTCAAAAATATTATTTTTAGCTGTGTTAAAAACGTCTGGGATTAAATTTTTTTCAGCTAATTCATGTCTTATGTATGATATTGCTTGATGAAACTCCAAATCTTGAAAGCATTGGGCAAAACAAAGTCCACATTTTGTACATGAATATAATATATCAACAATTTTCTCTGATAAAGTTAATTCGCCTTTCATTATTCCTCTTCCAATCAGCATTCTTCCCTTTGAGGACCATGTTTCAACTCCTTTAAAAGAAGGAGCAACGGTACAATATCCGCTACACGTGACACATTCTTGACATTTATTCAAAGTTCCTGCGAAAAGGATGTTTTGTACCGCTAATACGAGATTATGGTAGGTTCCATACTCATTAATATGAAATTTCTTTAAGTTTGCGATGGTCTCATTCTTTTCTTCTAGTTTATCATAGCAAATTTCTAATTTAGGAATTTTTATATTGTCTAGTAAAATTAAGGTCTGAAATGATTTGTCAATAGTAGGTGGAAATTTTTCACCTCTTTTAATTAATATAACTTTTTCTCTTGCAACTAATTCTATAACTTCGTTTTCTTCCTTCGAAGAATAAACTCTAACTACTATATCAGGCTTAGGGTAATTTTGATCTAAAAAAACTTTTTCAAAGGAATATACATAGAGATCTTCTAAATCTGTTAATACTTGACTCTCAGCTAAAATCTGTTTTAATTTATCAGCAATTTGATGTTTGGATTCCATTCCTGTCACTTGAATAACGTAGATTGAAAGTTATTAATAAAATTATATATTAAATCAAAACTTCCATTGTTTTTAGATTAGATTAGGAATTATTAATACAAAATTTTTAACCTTCCGATTAAGTTTTATAATTATATTGGAAAAGATTTTTAATACCATCATAATATTAAAGACTTGATGGTAAACGTCATACTAAAACTAATGGCAATATTCTCAACTGATGTTGGATTAACAGAAATTAATTACCAGAATGTTAATATCCTAGGTGACATAATCAATCAATTCCTGAAAGAGTATGGAAAAAAACTAAGAAAGAGTTTTGTGGATCCATCAGGAAACTTAGAGAGTCATGTAGTTATTTTAGTAAATGGTCGAAATTATCTATTTTTAGATGGATTGAATACTAAATTAAAAGATGGAGATCAAATAGTCATCTCCCCTCCTCTTATAGGAGGGTAAATCTATTTATAGAATAAGTAAATTTATCCAATCTGCGATAACCGCAGGCTTATCTTGACCTTTAATTTCAATTGTATGGTGTGAAGTGAATTTCATACCTCTTTTAATTAATTCGACTTTCGAGATGTAAGTAACATCCCGAATATAAGAACCAACTGGAACTGCTGATATAAATCTTATTTTATCAAATCCATAATTAACTATTGATTTGGCATCTGTTACAAAAAATTGCATTGAATCTTTCTCCCCATCTTGTAATGTAAAGAAACCTAGCATAGACAAAACAAAAAAACCATGAGCGACGGTTTCTCCATAAAGTGATTTTTTTGCTCTTTCAGGGCTGATGTGAATATACTGGTGATCTTTCGTAATATCTGCGAATTTATCTATAGCTTCTTGAGTAACTTCGATCCATCGAGTTTTAAACTCCTTTCCGATGTAATTTTTAATATCAATAGCTTTTATCTTATTGACCATTTTCTCACCGCTTATTTCTTTAAGACTTCCAAAATTTCTTATTTATAATAATTTAAAAATATTCTTATTTAGTTCAAATTCAGCATTAAGTTTTCAAGTTCAAGCTTCTTCAAGTTGTTCAATAAAAGCTTCTATGGCTGTCTTTGATTGTTCATCAGAAAGACATCTTACATCGTTTAAATCTCCATCTATAATCAAATTAGGTATCCCGATATCTTTCTCAAGCCTCTGAGGCATTCCATAGCGAGCGTTAGTATTATGTGGGCACGTTTTTGCATCGTGAAAGATAATACCATCTATATTGAAGAATTCTGTCATTTTTTTAAGTTATTTTTCTTTATATTCATCTGAGCGTACGATAAACAATTCGGTATATGCTTTCGCCATACTTCTGAAGGGATCATTTTCATCAAAGGCAGTAAAAATCCAGCTATTGCAATAAGTTGAAGCAACAACACATACTTTAAGC
>JAUWZR010000114.1 GCA_030615235.1 Promethearchaeota archaeon | reverse complement strand
TTCCGAAAATGTTTATCGAAAGTGAAAATTTGATTGACACCTTTTTCTTTCATAATTAAGTAAGCAGAAATGTCATTTGAATCCATATTATATTTCGTAATTTTATCTATTGAGTTAATATACATTAAATTTGAGACTTCGATTATCTCAATAGAATTATTTGATATTATTCCTAATAAAAATTGCCGTAAAGCTTTCCATGACATAGCTTGCTTAAGAAGGTTTACAATCTCGGCTACTTGAATTATAGAGATACAAAACTCTCCATCATGTTTGTCAATTTTTAAGATAATTTTTTTAGCTTCTTCTTTCATCCATTGGATCTTTGGAGTTAAATTTTTCCTTTTTTTGATTTATAATAAGCATAAATAAAAAGATTTGCATCTAAATAAATCATGGAGCGTTCTCCGTATACTTTTCCTTTAAAAGAGTCTTTTCAAATTCTGTCCAATCTTCCAATTTTTCAAGGATTTCTTCTCCAAAATCTAAAGTATCAAAGAATTGGGCTAATTCGATTTTCTTTTTTGGAATAATTTTCAAAATACCCTTTTCCTCAATAATTATAACTTCATTTCCATCCTTAAGCTCTTCTTCCCTCCACCTACGAGGTAGAACGATTCTACCCTGAGAATCAACTTTCTTTATATCAGCATTTATTTTCATTTTATTTCATAACCATACTTTTTTATTGTAACTAATCCCATATTTACTAATTCATTCCTATTTTTTAAGCTTTTGGCATATTAAAACTTTTTCCCAGATAATAATCTTAAATTATTTGAAATTTTGATTTCAAAATAGAAAAAGTGCCGGTGGTGGGATATGAGCCCACGAACCTCCAGATTATGAGTCCAGCACAATCAGTCTGACCCAATTTCATATGAATGTGTGTCTGGCGCTATAACCAGCTAAGCCACACCGGCTAGGGTTAAAAGGCAGTTATTGATTTGTAACAAATTTTTGATTATTATTATCTTTTTTGTTTTATCAAAAGAAGTAAAAAGAAATAATGGAGCCTCCGGCGGGATTTGAACCCGCGGCCTTTGCCTGTTTGGTTCATTTACATGAGTACCAAGGCAACGCTTTACCGACCTAAGCCACGGAGGCAAGATCCGTCATATGTATGAATAACGGTATTTATAATTTTTTAACTTTATAAATTATTTCTAAATTAAAAATTTTTTTACTCCTTTCTAACTATATTAGTAAGAAAATAATGAGAATAGAAAAAAAATAGGTTATTCCATTCACAAAAGATTACGTTTATCCCACAATCTGTCTTTTGCTTCATACTCTGCATAAATATCTTTAAATTTTCGATATGGTTTTACTTCACTTTTACTAGTGAAACTTATATAATCGATTTGCCATCTTGTTTAATATTGTAACCTCAGTCTTCTTCACTTTTCTTATATATAACCGGAACATGAACTTTTATCTTTGGTACGAATATTTTAGGAATTTTAATTTTAGGAATCGAAATTAAATTACTGTGAACTCCCCTTGAGACAAATTTATTAGCGTTTAAAATTGGTGTTTCATTAGGAATTTCTTCTAATTTATCGCTGATAGCAGATTCTTGATTTTTTGTACTTTCTACTAGTTTTATATTTTTTCTATTTTCATCAATCTCCATAAGCGTCTCTACATCATGTAGGACATTTTCACCAATAATCTCGTCTTGATTACTCTCTATGTAATCTATTAGTTCATATTTTTTACTTTGTAAGATATTTCGAAAATCCTTAGCAAAGTCTTCATAATTTGAGTAGGGTTTCAATTCTTCATCTCTGAACACCCAACCCGTATGGGGATCGTATAGCATTCCCGTGATTTTTATATCAGTGGGGATCTCTCGTGCGTTCCTGAACTTCTGGACTTGATTCTCAATGTTCTTAATTTCATCAGCAAAAGCTTTGAAAAATTTCAGCAACTCAAGATAAAAATTCGTCCCAGATCTTCCAATCTTTTTGAATGCAAAATCGGTTAGTTTATTCGTTAGATCATGTAAATGAAGTTTTTTCATTCCGCAATCGAGATGTCCTAAAACTACTATGTATTGAATGTTATATTTATGTATGGCAACTAATACAGATCTTAAAACATCTTCAGTATACACATTTCCAGAGTTTCTTAAAACAAACAAATCTCCGGGTTTTAATTGAAATATTCGGTATACATCAATCCTTGGATCCATACAAGTGAGAATCAAAACAGGATATCTTGGGATTTTACCGTCAATTTGATTAAACTCCTCTTCTTGTATAATTTTCCATTGATATTGTTTATTACCTTCTATCAAAATTTGTTCTATATCTTCAAATTTATCATTCAAAATTCATTCACTTTAATCCTAATTATAACTATCTTCACTAATTTTGTATCTAATTCTTGTTCTTAGCTCTTTCTTTAAGTTTAAACAATAATAAAAAAAATTAAATATAAAAAAAAAATAATTTACTCCTATTTTTGGACTAATAATTCTTGAACCTTAGACTTTAAATCTCCGTTTCCTAAAAAGTTCTTTATCTTATCTGAGTATTCAGGCAACAATTGCAGAAATGGTAGAATAGCTTTCGAAAGCGAGCTAAACGCCTCATCACCATTACCCATAATAAACATTTTATCAGGGCTTAAATGCTTGAATATCTCAGGTAAAATGTTAGTTAATTGAACAGCCAAGAACCTTTGGTCGGCGTTGCTCATGGCATCTACTTGCTCTTGGAATCCTTCCGCTTGTGCAAGCATTTGTTGCCTTATACTTTCAGCCTCACCTTCTGCTTGAGCAATTAATCTTTTCTTAATCGCAGTAGCTTGACCATCAGCTTCAATTACCACTCTTCGCCGTTCACCATCGGCTTCAATTTGTTTACGCTCGCGTTCTTTCTCAGCAATTGCGATTTCTTTCTCTTTCCTTCGTAGTTCAATATCTCTCTGAACTAATTGCTCTTGAGTACCGATCTCGTTCTGTACTTCGAGTTCTCGCAATCTTGAACCGCGCTCTGCGTCTGCTTTGGCAATTCTAGCTTTTTTATACTCAATTGATTGCTTGGTAGCTTCCATGTTCTTTTTTAATTCGGCCTCTACGATTATAACTTCCAATATTTCGAAAGTTTCGATTAAAATACCCCAATCAGCTGATAACTCGTGTAAATCCTTTAAAACATGGTCAATTATCTCCCTTCTTTCTCTAATGATTAATTCAAGTGGCATATTTGCACAAATTGTTCTCATAACTGCCTCAGCAGCTGCTTTTAAAATCTTTTCAACGTAGTTCTCATCTCGCAAGTTCCATGAAACCGAGCTAAACGCCTTTTCAGGATCAATGACTTTCCAAATAATCATGCCTACAAATTCAATATTTTGGTATTCCTTTGAAACTACCTGATCGTGTGCTTCTAAAATCGTTTGTATACTAGTAGTCGGAATAACAATATATTCGTCAATTAAGGGCAATAACAATAGACTACCACCGAGACCTGCTGATTTTACCTTACCTTTTCTCAAATGAATTACAAACTGGTTCGTTTTAAATTTACGATATCGAGCGGCGTAAAATATTACGAATAAGAACCCTACTATCGCACAAGTCACTGTAATGCCGACAGCCCATCCATTAATCTCTTGAAACAACATTTTTTTTTAAAAACCTCCTTTTTTTTAATTTTTTTATCTTTTTTTATTCTATTTTTTTACAAATTTTAATTATCCTTAATATACTAACCAACTAGGTTAGCTAATATCCAAATTGTCAAGATACAACCTAAAATAATAGCAGTGTTTATCAAAATAGCATAAGTTAAAGTAGGCTTTTTGTTAATTTTCTTTTGAAACTTTTTAGTGCGTACATCTTCGCCATGAAAATAGAGCCAGTTGTATCTACTCTCTTCAATTTCTCTTTCACTCACGCTCATTTTTTTAATTTTCACCTCTTTTTTTAATTATAATTTTATTAGCTGATACCCTCACTTTATTATCTTTAACTGCTACAATATAGACTTTCATACCCCTATCAAAATAAATCTTGTTGTTATGCGGCATAACATGAAGCTTCTCGTATTTCATAGGGGTTGTTGACTTTATTCTAATTACGCCTCCTCTCTCATCGATAGGTAACACGACCTCACCCTCTCTTCCTATTAAATTCTGCGTCGAGGATATTTTATAATATTCCGATTTCGAAATATGTTTCCAAGCTACATTAAGATATTTCGAAATGATAAGCGCAATACTAGGGGATCCTATGAGCATTATAAACTTTAAAGCTTCAATGGTGATTATATAGTAAAGTGAGATTCCTGAAATGCCGAATACTAAGAGAAAGGCAGACGCCAATAGCATAATTGGAGCAGGGGAGGTTGTAGTGCCGAACATATCAGAATCAACATCTAAATCTGCATCTATATCAATATCGACATCTACATCCATATCTACATCCACATCAGCGTCAATGTCTATATCAACATCCATATCTACATCTATATCTACATCCACATCAACATCAGCGTCAATATCGACATCTACATCCACATCCATATCTACATCCACATCAATATCAGCGTCAATATCGACATCTACATCAACATCTACATCAGCATCAATATCTACGTCTACATCAACATCTAAATCAGCGTCAATATCTACGTCAACATCAACATCTATATCAGCGTCAATATCGACATCAGTATCAATTTCCTGACCTAATGATTGCGACTCCATTTGAGCTAAGAACACTGAGATTATGCTGAAAAGAAGACCCCCGATGAACAACCCCAAACAAATGCTAAAGAATATATCGTAAATATCCATTTATTTTCCACCCTATATTATTATTAAAGTTAACCAAAATTGTTAATTATTCGCCTATATATCGATATTTTAAATTTATTACGCGCGTTAACTTTTTTAGGCTCGATTTAATTCTTACTTTTAATTTCCTTCGATGGTTCGCCTTCTCTAATTTTTCTAAGCGGTTCCTTTCTACACCGTCTCGATTGGAACGCCTTTTTTCTTTTAACCTTTGTTAATTAATCATTTTTTTATTCCTTCTTCCCATCGTAATTTGGCTTACTTGATTGCTTTATTTCTTATTACAGTTTTGAGCCACAATCATGACAATATATAGCATTTTTATCTTTTTTTGTACCGCAAAATTGGCAGAAGTTAGCCTTTGGTTTTTCAGGTTCAGCATCCTCTATATATATAGGTCGGACCGTAGAACTACTCGAAGTCTTAACGATGTATGGATTTGATCTGGGAACTTCCTGAGTATTATACTGATATTGATTATGAGACTTTAGTGGATAACAGGTTGAGCGCCTTGTGCGCTTTGAGCTCGCTGACGCGGCTCCTGCTATTCCTATAATGAAAATAACAAAGATCATTGGAAAAAATGGCATAATTCTAAAGAAAGTGAATGGACTAAATCCAAACAAAAAGAAAACACCAAAACCTACAAAAATGATTAATCCTATTAGAGAGCCTATTGTTGAATTATTTCTCGACATTTTTATATTATTTTTAATATTTTTTAATATTTTTTAATATTTTTTACTATACTTTTCTATATTTTTCTATTTTATCATATAATAAATATATAAGTGTCTATTTAAATGTTTCGCATAAATAAATTGTATTGAAAAAATAAGCCTAAAACTCAAAACTCCTTATCCTTTTGAGTATATTTAAAAATATCTGAAAATATTCAATTATTAGATATTTTTTTATATATCAATATAATTAAATTGTTACAGACGGGAAATTAAATATAAATAATCTGAACATTTATTAACATAATCACTTAATATAGAAATATATATCTGCCCTTTAAAGAAGTGTTGAATATGGCAAAAAATAATAGTAAAACTGACGGAACGAAGGAGGCAGATCCTAAGGTTAAGCCCCTATTTGTTCAAGTAGATGAAACAACTCGAAACATAATTGATAAATATAAACATCTAGGAACAACAATTTCTAATCTTGTTAAAGACGCGATTGAAATGTATGACGAATATAATTCAATGTCACCCGAAGTTAAGGCTATTATTGACACTTATAAAGAAGAAGAGGAAAATTTAGTTTCTTTTTTAGAACACGCAATTCAATATTATGGTCAACAGAAGAACCTTGATCGCGATTTATGGGTTAGAACTCGAGATGAAATGAAGATGATGCTCATCGGAAAAACTACTTTCAATCAATTAATCGCGGCTGCTGAAGCTCCTAAAGATGCTTTAGAAAAACCATTTAAGAAAAATGTTGCTATCGATATAATTCTCTGGTATACTGGGAAACCCTTAAAAAATCTCACACTTGAAGAGATAATCACGACCGTCCAGAAGATGTGGGTTGTAGCAAATTACTTTTATAAAATAGACGTACATTATGAAGAAGATGAGTATCATCTATTATTCAAGCACAGGCAAAATAAAAGGTATTCTCGTTATTGGTTAGGATATTTCACAGAATTGTTTCACTCAGAGGAATTAGCGTATAAATGCATAACAGAAGGTCAAACGTTCGATGAAACGCTTTCATTGACGATCAAGGCTGCTAAATAATCTTATTTATGTTCTTCTATCAATTTATTAATCCCAATTCAAAATTTTTCTCAAAGACGTGTTTTACTGAGATAACGCGCTTATCACAATATCCATTAATTATTATAGTCTAAATCTCTATCATCTCAAAATTAGAATTAGTAATAAATCTTTATGAGTCGTTAAGAAACTTTATATTAACTATATATAAATTGTTATATCCAACTAAAACAGGAAATAAAAAAAAAGTTAAATTTGATTATTTTTATTTAGCTGAATCGTCTTCTTGCATGATACCTAGCTTATTTCCTTCAGTATCTTTAAAATTGTAAAAATATCCTACTCCTGGTACCGTTATTTTGGGCGATTCTAGAGTACCTCCGCTTTCTTCAATTTTTTTACTAAAATTGTCTACTGAAGATACTTTAATATAGTTTAAAATCTGATCTTCAGGTTGCTCCCGTTTTTGTAATCCACCGCCTATCCCCTCTTCATCTTCTTCTCCAGCATCGATCGTCCAATATTCCATCGGACCTTCCCATTTCTCAATTTTCCAATTGAAAGCATCTTCATAAAACTTTTTTGCTCTTAATGGATCATCAGCATTAATTTCAAAATGTATAACTTTTGGCACTTTTACCACCTTTAATTAGTTTAAAGAAATAATAACATAACTTAGTTTAAATATCATTATGTAATTATTTAAAAGATATGGGTTACAAGAAAAAGAAAATCTTAAGTTCAAAAACTATTAAAAAGTTTATACTAAAAATTTATAATACCGAGAACGAAAGTCTGCACTCAACAAAAAAGTCT
Source organism: Promethearchaeota archaeon (assembly GCA_030615235.1). Taxonomy (GTDB): domain Archaea; phylum Asgardarchaeota; class Lokiarchaeia; order Sigyniarchaeales; family SOKP01; genus SOKP01. The sequence goes on along the minus strand of JAUWZR010000114.1, from coordinate 811 downwards.
TTTAGTTAAAACATTTTAATTTAGAGTATGAACTACTTTACTAAAGAATCATTACTTTCCATTAAGAACGATATTGGCAATGTTGTCGAATTAAATTTCAATAACGAAAGTTCTGCGATTATCTCTGAATATGGAGGCCGTCTTTTAGGACTTTTCCCTAAGAATGATAATTACAGCTTGTTATGGATTAATCCCGACATAAAAAAAAGTTCAAAATAGGCAGTGGGATATTGGTGGAGATAGATATTGGATTAGCCCTGAAAAAGAATTCTTTTACGAAAATCCTCAAAATTGGGAAAATTGGTTTTGTCCTCAAGGATTAGACCCTGCCTATTACGATATTTTAGCAGAAACTTCAATTTCATGTACGCTTTCAAGTCCGGTAACAGTGGAATCACAAATTTTGAAACAGATATATAACGGAGAAATAACACGCCAAATCACCTTAAAAAAAGAACCAATTTCAACTGGATTAAGTTATTGCGGCGTTGAATTCGTAGATGACTGCGTTTTCTTCCAACCAAGATTGGCGATTAATGGATGGTCTTTAGCTTGCATAATTAGCGGCGGTCCTTCAAATCCCGGAACAGTTTTGATCCCAACTAAATCTAATGCAAAGCCCTTATCCTACTTCCGAGATATTCCGCAAGATCGTTTAGAAATAGGACCAGATTATGTTGCTTTTAAAATAGATGTTGCAGATATTTTCAAACTAGCCATAAGACCAGAAGATATCGACTTTGCGCGCCCGGCTAAAATTGGATATATTCTTAAAATTCCAAATAATAACGAGTTTGGATTTTTGGTAAAA
>JAUWZR010000212.1 GCA_030615235.1 Promethearchaeota archaeon | reverse complement strand
TGCTATTGCGATAATTCTATTTGTTTTAAGAGCAAAAAGAGCAGAGTAAATCTAATTCTAATATAAACTCATAAATTACTTGGTTAATACCCATCAATTTTTAATATAGTTGGTTTAAGAACTACAAATATGACAAAAATTATTTTTCTTCTTCAGGTGAGTTTTTCGCCTAAAGATGATAAAGACGGTAATAAAACTTAAATTTCCAAACTAAATTTTCAACATAACTAGATATTCTATGTGTTTAAAAAAAAAAGAAAGTTAAATTTTAAATTAACTTGACTATTCTCTGCTAAAAAGAGCTTTTATATCTTTTTCGCATAAGAAGAGAGCTATAGCAATTGGGAATCCAAAGATTATCAAATATGAAGAAGCTCCAATCGCAAGATATCTACATATTCTTATTTTAAAGAATAACCCTATTGAACCAATAAGTAAAATAAGTGCAATTATGAAATATATAGACCCAAATATGAGAATATTAGTTAATGCTTCAGGACTAGTGTCACCAAGTAAATCACCAATGAAATCCGGCATAAATACTGCCAGTGATGCATATAATATCAAAAATACAGCAAGTGCAGTCGATAAAGCCGTAACAATAGTTAACAATTTCTTTCTGGTTATCTTTGGCTCATCAAGAGTTTCTTTTGGATGATCTTCTATATCTCGAGCTACATACATGAGTAAAAACAACGGGGCAAATATATATAATCCAATCTGAATCATAACAGCATATTCCCTCTCACCGTAATAAATTAGAGGAGATATAAGTAGCATTGAAATAATAGACAATCCTGTTGCGATTAGAAATAGTTTAAATGTGTCTTTATATCCCTTTCTTAGAAAGTATATTGAAATTATTAATGTCGCGATAACTATAGCATCTCCAATAAACATTAAAGAACTAAGAGAGTGATAAAGAGGTCCACTTAAATCAAAGAAAACTTGTTGAGGAATTTTAATGTCAAAAAATGCATTGTCAAATAATTTCATTTCTGAATTAATATGAAAGAATTGATCGATAAAGAAGTGAGAAAAATTTCCTGCTAAGACTAATAAGAAAGCATTTTTCCAACTCACTTCACTAATTCCACCATCCTCAAACTTTAAAGGAAATCCTTTATTAGATTTCACTAGAGAAAATCTTGAAGCGTAAGACATAACAAGTGCAAAAGGAAGGGCAAAGATAGTGAATGAGATGATTCCATGGAAAGGAAGATAACCAAAGAAAAGAGCTACTAGGTCTGGGCCATAGATGTTGTTTAAAAGGAAAATAAACGCGATTTTATAATTAAACTTGTTTTTTGTATAGTACATTAAAGGTATTAGCAAGCAAAATCCATAAAATATGTGTCCGAATGTTGGCATTTTTAATCCAAATTTTAGTTTTTTTTAAAAGATAAAATATATAGTAATTTATTTATGTTTGGGGCTTCTTATATAAAAAGCTTACTTCTACTAAACTAAAATAAAACCATAAAAATCATTAACAATATTAGAACAAGAGTAGAAATTCAAACAAAAAATGGAATGAGTAATTATAATAAAAAATACTAAAGGTGTTTAAAAATACCTGCTACACCATTGCATTACCCTGTCGCATGGGGGCTCTCAAAGCTTGACAAACGATTGAATCTTCCGGGTTTAATTGTTGGTTCATTTATACCCGATATTGAGGTGCCAATTCTAATCATTTTTTTCAATGGAGTTCTCCCAGATCATTTAATCATGCACAGTTTGATTGGTGCGCTTACTATAGGAACTATTATCTCAACTTTGATAACAGTTATGGTGTATCCGATTTTGACTTCGTTGTTCTTTAGCCTTGATAAAGTTAAGATAAAGGAGGTATGTAGGTTAACCCCAGCTCTGGTGTTATCCTGTATGCTCGGAAATGTTTTCCATATTCTGTTGGACATTCCAATGCATCCATTTAATTTTGTCTTGTGGCCCTTAGTAGATCCATATAGTATTGTTGGAATTCTAGTCCTTGTCTTTGCAGTAGATGGGAATATAAGTTTGGGATTTCTAATTGCGAGGATTTTGAATTTTGTGTTTATGAGTCTATTTATGTTTGCCATCATTATTAAAAGCAGAAAAAATCTGTGGGAGCAGATCTTAATAGGAAAATAAGCTTGTATTTAAGGAAACACTGAGAAAAAATTTAGTAATAAATATTCGATGAGGTTCCATGTTTTTAAAGGTTTGGGTTGGTAATCAATCGTGCCGGATTTTTTGGAGCTTGTTTGCCTACTTATAGAAAAGCCTAAAGATTTGGTCAAAATACTTAAAATAGAATAATCCAAAACTATAGATGGGTGCAAATTTAATGAGTTCTTATAAAGTCTAGTTGAGAATCTAAACAGAATTGAAAAAAACTTTCGGAAATGAAATGTGAGAATGTAAGAACTTTTTTTTTAAGAATTTTTCCTTTATATAATAACGTACGCTGATAATACGCAAGTTTAAATATTTTTCAGTAATAATTATAAACCAATCATCAAATATTGTTGGGATATTGTATTGTTCTTAAAACAAAAACCTACTACGAAAGAAGAAGTTAAAACAAGAAAACCCATCATTACCATTCAAGACTTTCTCCGCACTTACGCTAAGTATAAAGACCTTAACTTAGAGAGTGGAATAACTTTCCCGAAAAAATCGGGTACGAAAGCGAAAAAAGTAACACCGATGGTTCAGATCGCAAAACCTGAAGAAGCGCAAAGCATATCAGAAATTTTTAAACAAGTATATCAAAGTACATATCCGTATAAAGAGTTGGAAAGCGAGAAAGAAATACGGAAGATGATCGAAGATCCAGATTATAACTGGATTCTGTTTAAAATAAACGGAAATGAGATAATAGGTTGTATTGGAATTGAATTTGATGATTCAGTTAAAAGTATGACGCTTCATGGGTTTGCGATTAAAAAAGAATACCAAGGGATGACTTCTCTCCCAAAGCTTTTGTTGGCAGGGTGGGTAGCTCTTCTTAACAAATACGAGAAAAGAGCTTTGGTGTGGTTCGGAGAGGCGCGTTCTGCTCATTCTAAATCTCAATTTATAGGAGCCTATTTAGGGTTAAAACCGATAGCCTTCTTTCCAAAAAAAGACATCTTTTTTAATCGGGAGGAATCGGAATTTTTGCTAATTTTGTACGACGAGGATACATTAACGAAATACAGGAGGAAAGAAACCCCTAAAATTATCCCACGAGTCCTTAGGTGTTATTCTTACGCCCTCAAGAGGTATCAGCTTGGGTTTCCAGAGCTAAAAAACCATGTGAATTTAGATTTTAGCTATAAAAAAATTAAAGCAATTAAACAAAATTTGATCTATCAAGAAGAAAACGATAACTTGGGCAACAGTTTAATAACCATTTCAATTAATAATTCAGACGCTTACATTTCTTTTTTACACAACCCTCTCATTCGAATATTTGAGAAAACGGATTATAAAGTTTCGAACAAAGAGCAACTGTTTGTTTTTGTAGAAGAAGTAAGAGAACTAATAAAGAAGCTTAAAATACGGTATTTCGAATTTTTCGCATCTGCGTATCATCCAATTCACCAAGCGATCTTGTACGACGCGGGTTTAAGGGCTTTTGGCTACGTGCCCTGCTTTAAATACGTCAAGGAGGAAGGTGTTTTCGAGGACCAAATTGTTTTTATCTATTACGAGGGAAAAGTGAACGGGAATCTGAAGATGATTCCAGAAACAGAGAACTTTTTAAAGACTATTAAGCCTTCTTGGAACTTCTAAAAGCTTTTGGTTATGTGTCCTGCTTCAAATTTGTCAAGGAAGACGATATTTTCGAGGATCAAATTGTATTTATCTATTACGAAGGTAAAGTTAAAAATCACATAAAACTAATCCCTGAGACGGAAGAATTTCTCAGATCAATTAAGCCGTCATGGGATTTTTAGGATAGAATAACTCTTTTGTAATATCAAGCTCGATATAAAAAAAAGAAAATTTATTTATATTTACTAATTTTTAACTAAACACTAATAGTTTTAAAAAATATTTGGATCATTTATATGAATAAAGAGCCTAAACAAATAATTGAAATTAAAGAGAATCCACAAGAAATTATAAAATATATACAATTTGGAACAAATTTACCCGTATTAAAAGAATTTTATAGTTTCATTCTCTCTGATCTTAATAATTTTAATACAAAATCAATTATCCTTAAAGAAGATGGAGAAATAATAGGTCATGTCTTATTGTATGATGATGGTGGAGATACGTTATATTTTGGTTTTTTT